>JAGQQC010000008.1 GCA_020426395.1 Planctomycetaceae bacterium | reverse complement strand
TGCAAATCGCTCCTCAGTTGATCGCTCGCCATCCCGAAGTTCGGTTTTTATTCGTGGGAGACGGTATTCTCCGCGAAGAGATGGAACGCACGATTGCCAGTATGGGCCTCACGGATCATTTTTGTTTTACGGGACTTGTCCCACCCCATGAAGTCGCGAATTATCTACAGGCGATGGACATTGTCGTGCACACCAGCCTGCGGGAAGGACTGCCGCGCGTGTTACCACAAGCACTCTTGTCGAAAAAGCCGATTGTCACCTTCAATCTCGACGGCGCCCCGGAAGTTTGCCACCACGAGGAAACCGGCTTACTCGTCGAACCAGAATCCACCGAAGAACTGCTCGCCGCAATCTGCCGATTGATTGAAGAACCCCTTTTGGGGCATCAGTTAGCGGAACGCGGATACGAATTATGCCTACCGATGTTCGACCATAAAGAAATGACCAGGCAGGTGCGGGCCGTGTATGAACGGGTGTTGGGAACCACAGATGAACACGGATAGATATAGAGATGGTCTAATCATGTTAACAGCGATTTTTTTTGAACCACGAAGACACCAAGGGGGAGAGAGGCAATGCCGCTTTGGCGACGGAAAGTCAGAAATCACAAAAGTCGCGTGAAACAGTACGATTCAGCGTATCGGGAGGGAAGCCTCTCAGTGCGTGAGGCAGCTATAGAAATCATCTGTTCGGCAGCTCTGGGAGATCGATTAGAAGATCTTGACGATCTCAGTCCAGAGCTGTGGGAATTCGTCGTCGGATTACTTCAGCTAGACGAAATACGAACCTGGTATGCCGGCACGTTCCGCGACACGGACAAAGGGATAATCGAAGAGGTAATCGAACTAGAAGACATCCTGATCGCACGCGAGCGATTGGGGGTAAAGGTGGAACATTCCGGAGATGGACAAACAAGCCATGAGACAAAGAAATAGATCGGGACATCGATGAATGTCGTACAGCGTACCAATGAACTTTATCGGAATGGGACTTTGACCCAGACTGAAGCTGGCCTAAGCATCATCAAAGCAGCAATCGAGGGAGAAAGCTTGGCGGGAGTCGAAGAATTGGACGCTGATTTGTGGAAGGAGGTGACGGAAACTCTCAAAGAAAATCGGGATCAACTTCGATATGCTTACATCAGCACACAAACCACTTCCATTGACAAAAAGGACCTCAATGAATCTGAAGTTATTATCTTTAATCGAGACCAATTAGAAATCGCACGCGAGCGATTGGGGATTAAAGTTGAAAACCCAAACTTGGAAACCTGAGATTGTCCCCTAACAAAGATCACGCTTCCTTAGATCTCCCTACCCTGGAGATACAAAAAAGGGGAGTAAGTTTGCACTCACTCCCCAAAAGACTACTTGTAACCGATTTTGAAATCGGCGTTTTATTCCGCTAAAAATCGGAGGCTTTGATCAAGTTGTAGAAGATTACTTCCAGGTTCCCCGAATGGATTGGGGCTCTCTTGAACAGTGTCGCTTAGACCCGAAGGGGTTGCGGTGCCCGAGTTTTCATAGCTTTCTTCCGCTGCTTCCAGTTCTTTTTCCAAGAGCCGTTTACGGCTTTTAAGCATTTCATTCTTGATAATGGCTTCGTTGTATTTTTCAAACCAATTATCGACAACAGGTGGTTTGTTATCTCCCCAGTTAAACCCTTCGTTCAGCATGGACAGCTTTGATAAATCAATCTGCTTGCTGTTATTAAGGGAGAATTTCAGTTCATCTCTCAAACCTGGATTCTTTTCAGCCAGATTGCTCACATCTACGGCGTTCGTCAACCGGGGCTTCACTAACGCCAGCATATTTTTCGATTCCTCTAACTCCGCTTCGATCTTGCTTAGTTCCTGTTTGATCCGGAGGATGTTCAACTTGGAACTTTTCGCTCCCGGCACGACATCGGTCACCGGTGCATTGATCGGAATGGTCGCCGTCACTTTATAAGCCGCGTTCTCTTTGGAAGTCACATCTCTATTCACATCCAGGAAAGCGACCACTTCCTTCGTGTTTGATTTCGGTGGGTCGTTAAGGGCAATATCGAGGATCGTCAACGTCAACTTGGTTAACTGATCGCGACCACTTTCCGGTACCCAGACGCAAGTCCCGCAATACTCACCCACGAATCCGCATTCCTTGCAGAGATCGGGAACCAGACTTTTTTCACCAACGTGGAACCAGCAAGGCCCTCCCAAACAAGCCGCCGTTACGACTCCGGTGCGGTTTGTATACTTTGCCAGAGAATCTGATTCATAGACTTCCTTCAAGCGAGTTTTGATTTCGGAAAGCTTTGCTTCCTCCGGAGTCAGAATGACATTCTGCGGATCCTCAACACAACGATAATAGGTTTGACCTAATTCGTTCGTTTCTGGAAAGACTTCTATTCCTGCTGGTAGAGTTTTGTCATTTTTTGCAACGGAATTACAGTCTAATTGTTCATTTTCAGATGACGTTGAAGAATCGACTTCTTCTTTGGTGGGTTCCGCAACGAGCAAGAAGATCGGCTTGCCCTCTGCGGTCGTTTTTTGACGTTTTGGGGGGCCGGTTTGTCCAAAGTAAAATTTGTTAAATCGTTTATCGCAATTCGGACATCCTGCTGATTCCCCATAACAGTAGCAGCAAGAGCTAACCGCACGCTGATAGGCACACCGCATCAGCTCGAGTTTACGCGGATCATTGACGGGCGTCATTGTGAACGCTTCTTTGGAATTACGCGTTCCATCAACACCAAAGCCCCAGCCGGAAAGTGCTTGAGGGGTAAAGCTGAAACTGGAGTTACCTCGAATTGTGTCCGAGACATCAGAGCCACCTTGATTGGGATACTCAAAATGCGGCAGAGCATGAGGATTTGCCACGAACTTGGCGAGATTATCCAACACTTGCTGAGTATGAACGTCGGCCACGGTTTTTGAATGATTGACCGTGTTGTCCCGAAGTTGTTGATGAGTGCATCCCTGAAAACTAACCAGAGAGACCAATACCAGGCAGGAGAGAAGGCGCTGAGTCATTGCTGCAATCCTTGAACTAAATCCACACCGTGCAAACAGAAGATTTCGCACATCCGAATTAATTAATACCACACAACCAAAACTAATAATCGGACCAGTGTCGTTCGTTCATTAGGTGCCGCATGGACAGAAGGATTCTTCTGCCCGACCAACAACCAGGCCCCACCTTGCCTCTTTTAGCAAGCGAGCCATTCCTTAGCCTGTTAAGGATAGAGTGGCAGTGACAGACACATATCGGATCACTGAATTTGAGGCGCCACAAAAAAGAAAGGGCGCGCCGGGAGCAAGTGTATCTAAAGCGTTCTCATAACGGATCGATTTGCAATTTTGTTGATTGTCCGTCTGCCCTGCGTGGGGATTCATGACATCGGAACGATGGACGCCAACACTGTTCGAGCTCAAGGTTAATGCGTTTTTACCCAATTGCGGGCGTAGTTGTACGAGAGAGAAGTCCGCATCATAAAACCTCCGCCACCCCCATTCATGCGGGGGAACAGGAACATACTGAGACTTTGCAACTGTCCGTAACCAATGGCCAGTCCGGCGATGTATAAGTTCAACATGACGAGGTTCCCGGTGAAGGTTTGTTTTGCTTCCAGATAACAGGGCGAGGACCACCCGGAAATGTCACGCTGTTTCCGGAAAATTCTTCATAAATTGCTTGTAAAGCCAGCCTCATAATTGCCGAATGCGTTGTAATTACTAAGGTTACGACTACTCCACAGAGCTCTTCCGACAAAGGAAGTAGATCACGCCGCTGAGCATAACAGAACCGACCAGCCCAGTTCCGGCCAGCAGAAATAATTGGTGGAGCGTTTCAATCAGATGATTTTCAGTGCAGGCAAATAAGGGAGTCAACATGGTTCAACCTTTTAAGCGAGGGGGGGGATTGTTTGCTTCTCAAAAGCAAGGCGGGAACGGCGCGAAGATATCACGCGGTTTTCTGATTTTCTGCCGTGAACAATGAATTATCCACCGAACAGCATGGCAAGCAGAATGAAGATAATCTCAAACGGAGAACCAGAAGAACCGGGGCCACAAGCAAAAATGAGATCGAACATAACCTGTTTCCTTTTTTGAAATGAGTTTTAATTGGGTAACAGGTAGTAAGGCGCGGGCAGTGTGGGGGGATATCACGGTGTGATTTAATAGATTTTCATTTTCCTGGAATAATATTTCTCAGCGGAAGCACTTTGTCATGCAAGTCATGCATTTCCCAGCGGATATAGCCGTCACAGCGACGGAGGTAATCATCTTCCATTGAGAGATATTCGCCTAGTTCGGGTTCGTGGGGATTTTTTTGTTCCCACTCGATTACTGCTTCGTGACAAGCCTGATCGTGCGTCATCGCTAACGCTGATCGGCATTCTGATGTCCTATTCTGATCCTGACTTTCCTCCAGAACTTTGAGGAGTTCATTCCGACTCCAGGGCTGGTCAATTATTGCCAACGCTGCGGCAGCATGGACACGATTTGCTGGAACATCGGAACGTAGTGCTCTCTGGAAGGTTTCTATCGCAATATCAGGAAAATAACGAAGGGCAAGAACAGCCAGTTCTCCCAGGAAGATGGAATCATTCTCTCGAATTTGCTGCTTGATGTCCGCCGGATAATCATGCTTAAGGATAAATTCAGCACTTTTGAGCCAGATATGAGAACCTAAGAACGGTTCCTGAGTAACTCGTTCCATCAGTTCTTTCAGTTGAGGGCACCATTTCGGGTCGTCTAGTTCGTGAATTATTTTTATCGACTCTAATGTTGCTAGCGTTTCGGGACACTTCAAGATTTGTTCCATAACATTAGACAAATCAGGACTTGAGAGATCATAGAGAGCGCGTACCGCCAGCGGGGATTCGGGATCTTCTTCAATGCGTTTTTTCAATTTGTGGTTATGCGACTTTCGACATAGTTCGAACTGCTCGTTGATCAACTTTTTCTCTGAAATGTCGTCTAACTGGGCAAGCCTTAACCAGTCATTACACGCATACGCAACCGCAACATTGATCGAATTATCAGAGGACGCCGACTCAAGTTGACTCAAGACCATATTGAGCCGTTCGTACGGAACACCTAACCGAACAAAGTGTCTTTCAGCATGACGCCTGAGAAAACCTTGCTCACAAAGCCAATCGATTGAAAGCCGGATAGGATCCAGTGTCGGATGAAGTTCAATTAAACGGGATTCGACGAAAACGGGCTGCTTTAATGAGGCGAGATAGTCCCGGTAGAAATTCGTATCAAACCATTCAGCACTGTCATCTGCGAAATCAACATCAATCGCCTCGCCTGTCACTCGATGTGTCAGGCAACAGCCAATGCCATGGAGATAGTATTCCCATTCGATCAAGCTGGGAACAACTCCCGATCCCGGAATGGGCGGGTGCCCCAGGTAACCTCGCCTGGCGATTTCGGCCAGATCCCCTTCCAAACAATCCGTGACGACATCGGCCACGAACTGCTGACGTTCACGATGACGCACCAGTCCAAGCAGGGTCCACGTTTCCCATGGTGAGAGAGGCAAGGGATTTTGAATCCATTCGCTAAGTGGAAGACCACTCACCGTTCTGGCATCGCATATTTGACCTAAGCGATGAATAAGCTCTTCAATGGTGGAGTGCGACACCGCATTCTTTCTATCTTGCTTCTACAGATCTCATTCTATTTTCTGCATCTCTATTTTCTTTCACCCAACAGGAAACCATCATTACGAATTCATACCATGCAGTTCCATTAATGGATTCTTCGATACGTTTCACCTCTACCAGAAATTTCTTTCGGTCCTCATAACTTGCAGTGTTCTCGTTAACAAGGTTGACGAACCGTCTGGTAATAGGGGCACAGGCCGGGTCCCATTTTGTCGGATTCCGTTCGAAATATTGTGCTATTTTCGAAGCGTACCCAGAATAATTAAACGCGTTCATGCGGCATAGTTCCTTGCCTCACTCACCCTTCTTCCCATAATCCGGCCACTTAATCCGTTCGCGTTCCACGCCGGGGGATTGCCAGAGGGGCCAGAGGGGGGTTTCTTCCTGGATTTCGGCGTACAGTTTTTCCATCTGCTGACGCATTTTGCGGAAGCGTTTCGGTTTGGTCGTGGAAAGGTTGTCGCTTTCGGCGATGTCTTTTTTCAGATTGTATAACTCGAACTCTTTCAGTTTGGCGTGTTTGATCGAGTGGTTGCGTTCCTCGGTGATGTGTGAAGTCCCTCCGAAGTTGGGGCCGGTTAATGTTGCCACCAGTTTCCAGTTGCGGTCGCGTAGCGCCACTTTGACTTCTGACGTAGCGAAGTTGAAATGCCAATAGAGAGGGGTCTCGCGCTTGATCGGTTCGTCGGTGAGAATCGGAAGCAAGCTGGTACCGTCAATCTTGCGATCCGTTGGCACGGGAGTTCCCGTGATTTCACAGAGGGTCGGAAGAAGATCGACACCGCAGATCGGTTCGTCACTTGTGGTACCGGCAGTCGTGTGACCGGGCCAGCGAAGAAGGCCGGGGACGCGGATGCCGCCGTCGTAGATGTGTCCTTTTTTCGCGCGGAGCGGACCGGTTGAACCGTGGGGATGATAGTTGGTGATCGCAGGACCATTGTCGCTGGTGAAGAACACGAACGTATTGTCCCGAAGTTTAAGGTCGTCGACCGACTGCATTAACCGCCCGAAGGCATCGTCCATCTGGGTGATGTTCCCGTGATGAGCGGAGTAACTGGGATCCTCACTCGGGTAGAGCTTCGTGTATTTCTCATCGGAGGCAATCGGTTCGTGGGGTTCGTGGAAACAGACATACATAAAGAAGGGTTTCTCTTGATCACGTCCCTCGCTTAACCAGTCAATCGCTTCATCAACCACGATATGCGCTGAGTAACCCTCAATCAGGCCAACGTCTTTGCCGTTACGAACGAAGTTATCCGGGTTGTGGTGATTGGGGAGCGCATTGTTCTGTGTGGAGAACCAATGGTCAAATCCGTGATCGCCCGGTTGAGGTTGTTCGGGCATATTGAACATGCCGTTCATATGCCATTTGCCGCTGTGACAGGTGGTGTAACCGGCGTTCCGAAGCAGCGTAGCCACGGTGATTTCACTCGCGCGAACATGCATGGGGGAGAGATACGGAATCCAGTTATGCACACCAACCCGCATCGGCGTACGCCCGGTCATCAGACCCGTACGTGAGGGAGAACAATTCGGATGAGCCGCATAACAACTCGTGAGCCGGAGCCCTTCACTCGCAAACTTATCGAGATTCGGCGACTGAATTTCTTCGTTCCCGTAACAATGCAGATCACCGTAACCGAGGTCATCGGCGAGAACCACGATAATATTGGGCCGCTCGGCGGCGGTGAGGTCGTGAGTCGAATAGAAAAACGTCACAGCAAAAATGCAGGAGAGCGCGACACGCAAGAACATGAGTACGGTTGCTTTCTCGGGTTGAGAACCACAGATAGACACGGATGAACACGGATTATTATTATGAACCACGAAATACGCGAAAGACACGAAAAAGAGGTGGAAATCAGGCTTGGCTGGAATAAAGACGGAGCCACAAAACAAAAAAGCGTACCTGAAAACAGGCACGCTTTGTGATTTGAAATGATTGTGACCTGGGTTGTCCTACGCCATGATGGTTTCCGTCTCGTCGATGCTGGCGAGGAGTTCGTCGGTGAGGGTGGTCCAGCGGGTGAGGACTTCGGGGCTGAGGTTTTGAGTCATTTCCTGCCAGTATTCTTCCGGGATTTCTCCGCTGGTGTAAGGGGCCCGGTAGGCCGTCATCAGGTTGGCAAACCCGACGATACCCGGGATAGAAAACTGGAAGCTGTCGTTGCTCAGCGGGAGATGATGGAAGAGGACGGCATCGACGAGTGCCTGTGGTAACCCCCAGACACCGAGTAGATACCCACCCACTTCGGCGTGAGTAATGTGGTGTAACGCTTTCTCTGCTTCGTGGAATGGACAATTTTGTTCGGCGGCATGCAGTTGCACTTGCTGATAAAATTCGGGCAACTGGACCAGTAGAACTGTTTTCCCAATGTCATGTAACAATCCGGCTGAAAAAGCCTCGTTGGCGAGAGCCCGATTACGAGTTTCTTCGAGGGTATATTTCTGAGCAAGCCGAGCGGTAAGGAGTGAATGTTCGATGATCTCCGTCAGAACTTCCTGATCGACTCCCTTACGACTTCGATACGGCTGGAAAACTTGTGAGCTTAATACGATAGAGCAGAGGTTTTCCAAACCGAGGAGCGTGATCGCTTGAGAGATGGAGGTGATCTGCTGACTGAAACCGAAGAAGGATGAATTCATCATCTGCAAGATTTTAGCCGTCATCGCCACATCTTGACTGACGATGCGCGCGGCATCGCTTAGAGAGCCTTCATTATCAATGCACTGTCGCAGTTCCTGATACAAACTTGGCAAACTGGGAAGCGACCCCAGTTTGGTGATAAGTGGGCGGATATGTTCATCGACGGTTAACTCCCGCTGCCGGAGAGCCTGGCTAATCAACTGAACAAGATCGTCGGCATCCCAGGGTTTCGCAAAGACCTGGTGAGTGTAAGCCAGGGCGCGTCCGAGTGACTCGCTATCGGCGTAACCGGTGAGTATGAACCGGATGACATCGGGAAATCGGGTAGCCACTTCCTTCATGAAGGTGGCCCCATCCATATGAGGCATGCGCATGTCGCTGATGATGGCATCACAGGGATGTTCCTCCATCTTTTTCAATGCTTCCTCGGCGGAGAGGAAGAATTGCAGATCCCAGTCGCGAACTTTCCGGCGCAGCACGCGCCGTAAACCATCCAGTACGTGTTGTTCATCATCAACGAAAAAGACGGTTGGTTGATTCATCTTGAATTCCCGTACTGCGACAGGTTTAGAACCTGCTTCCTTTCATGAGAAATTGCGGCCGAGACATCCTCAAATCCGTCTCTTTAGCCATAAACTGGAATGCTCCAGCTAAACTTACTTTGTCGAATTCGGAGAGTTCTGAGGCAGCTAGATTCGAGACCGGAACTTCTCCTAGATCAGGGAGAAGCCTACAGGTTAGTCCGGTTATGAGGGCTGGGGCAGGTGTCTCATTCTGCCACATTTCACTGAATCAGAGGGTTATCCCTCTCTCGAAGGCGGGCTGCTTGGCCCTTGATGTGGGGATGTCTATAATAGATTTGGTAGTGAAAAATGTTCAGAACCTGCCTCGATCAGATTTCTCCTCTGGAGAAAACGGGGCTAGCCTCGACGAGTGAATCGATGTTCAAAGAATACAAGTGGGAAATTATCCTGATCTTTATCAGTGTGGCCGCACTAGGTGTGACACTCGGATATCTGATTGAGCAAACTGGCCCCATGCCGAGGATGGAAGATGGATTGGAGGTCGGAAAAGAAGCCCCCTCGATTAAAGCGTCCGCCTGGATCAACGGCACACCCACCATTTCCGAAAATGGACAGGGACAAGTGACGCTCGTTTATATCTGGTCGTCCCACTGCCTTCCCTGCCGGTTTGTCACCCCCCGGATTGTGGAAGCCTATGGGCAATATAAAGACCGGGTGCAGTTTATCGGGTTGACCGCGGAAGGCCCCGATCAACTGGAGGCGATCAACGAATTCATTTCTGAGAATGCTGTCGAGTGGCCCACAGGTTACGGACCCGATGCCGTCGAGACGATTATCGGTTTTGAATCGAACCTGATACCAGAAATTTTCATCATCGGCCCGGAAGGCAAAGTCGTCTGGAATCACAACACGGAAACATCGATTGTTGACGGGCTCGAACTGGCCCTGCAAAACTCGGCCAAGGAATAAACGACAAGTTATCCAAGACTATTTTGCCGTTAATCTCAAATCGAGTACCGTCGAACGGGTAATCGGTTCCTGTTCCGGGATGCGTTGGATGAGATGCACTTCGAGCTCATCATATTCGGCCAAATCCTGATACTGTGCACAAATTTGCCGGATGCGATCCACGGCAGCTTGAAACAACTCTTCTTCTTGAGGATCAAACTTCACCGTCACCAGCACCCGCAAGATTCTGGGTTCCCCCTTCTCATTAAGCTTTTCCTGCCCCCCCTGCACTAATGGGCGCGAGTTGGGAAATTCCTCCGCCAGGGCAAGCGTCAGCTCTCGAAAGGGGCGCGTTTGAAACTCAAAATAAACCCACAACGTCCCCACCATGACGACGCCGAACCCAAACATTAATAGCACAACTTTTGGGCCAGTTAAGCGGGGATTGGGAGATTCGGACATGGTTATTGAAATTGTTTCTAGCGGAAACAGCCTGCTTTAACGGAAGGTGACGAATTTGTTATCAATTATTACTTGGTTTCGTGATCCGATCGTATCTTTAGCTTCGGTAGGGTGGACTTCAGTTCCTCGATTTTCCCGGGCGTCACGGTTGTCCCTTCAATGATGAGTTCCTCCAACGATTCGCATTGCATCAGGCTATCTATGACCGAGCCATCAATGACCGTCTGCGATAAGTCCAGTCGGCGCAGATTTGAAAGGTGGTATAAGCTACTTGCGCCCTCCGGAGTGATTTGTGTCGCCTTCAGACTTAAGCTTACCAGCATCTTTTTGGACGGACTCTCAATCAGGTACTTGATTGACCTGTCAGAAACTGATGTGGAGGAAACGTCCAATTTCGTTACACCGGGTTCGCGTGCTAGAAAGTAAACGCTCCCGTCAGTGATGTCAGTACCAGAGAGATCGATTTCATGGATTTTCCTGCTTATCTCCTTTTGTCCATTATCTTCGTCCATGCTGGGCGATTCCGAGAAGTATTGATAACGGAGAGCAGGGCAGTACTTAAGATGATCTAGATATTTTTCTGAAAGCTGCATCTTGTCGACAGCAAAACCTTTCCATTTCACCGGCGTCGTCAATTGTGCGAGATGGTGATCTTTGAGGATGAAGGGCTCGCCAGAATGATTGGCGTAATAGAGTTTGAGTTTCGGATTTTGAACTGCGAACTCCCACGCTATATTGGGATGAATGGGGCATTCGAGACAAACGTCTTCGAGATAATTTAACTCTGTAAGATGTATGAGGCCGGAGCCTGTAATCTTATCATCCTGTCCAATTCGGAGTTCGTGCAAGTAAGGTAGTGAGGCGAGATGTTTAAGATCATCGTCGTTATACGTTGTCTCGAACAGATAGAGCTTCCGTAAAGAGGGCATCTTCTCAAGATAAGCCAGACTGGAGGAGGTCAAGTTCGGTCCGTTTAATGTCAGAGCTTCCAGTTTCTCAAACTCGATCAGTTCGGAAGCCATCTGGAGCTGTTCGTCCTCGTCCACCGTCAAGGCAACTCCGACGGGAGTACGCACGCCGCTTTGCATTTTGGTTGGAAGTCGTTCGTAGAAAAATTCGGGCAACCAGTCCGGCGGGAATTTGAGAATCTGAATATCCGCAGTGGTCTGTTGATTGAATTCATACACCCGGTCTATATC
Source organism: Planctomycetaceae bacterium (assembly GCA_020426395.1). Taxonomy (GTDB): domain Bacteria; phylum Planctomycetota; class Planctomycetia; order Planctomycetales; family Planctomycetaceae; genus Polystyrenella. The sequence continues at coordinate 16,497 of JAGQQC010000008.1, read as the reverse complement.
GATTCTGCGCCGCAAATGGATATAAACCCACATCAGGCCAAACAGGACCAGCGACAAGAACAACGAAACCAAGATGGTCTTTAGTCGCATCCAGCGTTGTTTCATGGAATCGATCCCATTGAGAAAAACAACCGTATATTTCACTCTATTTTACCTGTGCTGCTTGACCACCACAAGGTCGCACATGACTACTGTGAGACGGGACGTTTTCGAGCAGGAATACCGCCAAACCTCACCCCATGATGAAGCATTAATCAAAGTCATCATTTTCCAATGTAATAATGCGGTCGATTTTTCCCTCTTTCACGAAGATGAAACGATAGGCATCTTTTTTCTTTTTGGGAACGGATAAAAACAAACGAGTTACCGACTTGGCTGTTTGGCCCTTAAACCAATTGAACTCCTGCTGTTTAACATGAAACTCGTAAAGCTTTCGATTTCGGGCGGAATCCTCGAACATCTGTTCCTCCATCGTTTTTGTCGGCTTCTTGTTATCCGGAGAATACTTAATATCATTCGAGTTTTTCGCGATTGGAGCTGTTATCCGGGTGAGAGAGACATTCCTGGTAGGACAGCCCATCGCTGTCGATATGCCACCACGATCTCCGAATAAATTGACGCCCGAACGATTACAATCGAGTAGCAAAGCGCCGAACCCTTTGTCTTCCTGCAATCGAATAACCAATTCGATTTGATACGTCCCCTCGTAATCAGGAACGAGATACGCCGATTTCAGTCGAATCTCCGGACCGTATTCTGTTGACGGTGGCGAGGCCAAACTGACGGAAACGATCACAGTCACCATGAATGCCAAAACGAGAATCACGTCGAACAAAGAATGCAAACCTCTCTTCATTTCCTATCTCCTTAATGCTCAGAATGAAGAAAAACAGACCAGGCAACACTTGGCAACCTGTCGTCTGCAAGAAATCTGACAACAGGCTCATTCTTGTTGGAGGTTCAGGCAACAGCAAGAAATTATTCAGGCCAGGATTGAAAAACCGCCGACTTGTAAAAATTACGTTTCGCTAGATTCACCAGACACCGTTAATCAGCATCTCACATCATTTGCTGAGGGGCATTCTCAATAAATTGGTCTCTGATACCGGATTCTTAAAGGGGGAAATCCCCTTCTAAGTTCGGCGATTTTTTCCGGCGTGATGTTTTCCCGATTAATGAAAACAATTCCCAGGCAGGGGCAGTCTTTCACCGCCTCCAGTAACGAGTCGTCCGCCGCAGTGTCGATGAGCCCCAGGCTGTACAGATTCTTGATTTTACTCAACTCACACGCTTTCTCCGCGGAGATCTTCGTATTATTGAGCGACAGACGAACCAACTGATCCCGCAGTTTACTGTTCATAATCAGTTCGATCGCACGATCGGTGATGGCGGTGTCATCCAGGATCAATCGTCTCAAGTTTGGTTCCTGCGCCAGAATCTCAACCGCTTTATCAGTCACCGGATTTCCCGTCAGATCGATTTCCTCGATATCCGACCACTTGGCAAATTCAGCCACACCTTGATCCGTAATCGTAGAATGTCTCAAATCGATCTCGGTGGTACTCGGCAGATATTGCAAACGATCCAGATATTTGTCCGAGATTTCGAACCTGGCGATGGGAAAATTGCTTTCGCTGACATCTCGCGACAACTTTGCCAGATGCTCGTCCCTCATTACGAACGGCTTACTCTTAAGTCGGGAACAATCAACCTTAAGTTGCGGAGAATCTACGAGCAATCCCCAAACAGATTCCCTGTCAATGTTATTGATTAATACGGCAAACTGAAGTTTTTTTATTGCAACCACATGTTTCAAACCGGATCCCTGAAGCTGATCATTACCAGCCAGAAAAAGTGTGTGCAAATCATCAAGTGCCGTCAGGTACCGGAGATCATCATCGGTGAGATTGGCACAATCAATTGTAAGGCTTTCCAAACCTGCCATCTTGTCGAAGTATTTCAAGCTGTTAACCGTGACGCCCTCTCCGACAAGGTCCAATACTTTCACCTCTTGCGGATCGAATATTGTAAATAACCTTTCCATCTCCGCATCGCTGTTAATCTCGATGAGCACATGTCGTGTACTGAAGGCATGTTGAAATTCCTCGGGTAAATACTCGAACGTCGCTTTGGTCCATGACAATTTCGCCCAGGCAGGGGGAATGTAGTCCATAGCGAAAATCGTGTCCGGGTCCTGACGAAACTCCTCCATTCGCTGTTCCGCAACCCGCTCCCTCTCAATCAGAAGGTAACCGCCGCCAACAGACGCAAACAACAACAGGGTTGGCACCCACCACCATTTTCGAATTCGCCGCTTTAGTTCCGTCATAAAACTGCTTCCAATTCAGTTCAGAGACGACCGGGTACCGTTATATTCCGTTGATCACATTCGGTCTGGCTGGGGAATTGGGAGCGGGGCCGAATTCGAGGCGGAGCGGTTCATCTCCTCGAACGCTGCGATCAATACGATAAGTCAATGTGTGCTCGCCGGTGCTCGTTTCGATAATCGTCGCTTCACCGACATTCTCGACCGGTTCACCATCCAACCACAGTTCCAGTCCCGCAACCGAGTTGAAGGTCAACTGCACCGCGCCCGGAGTTCCCACGTCAAACTGACTCGTCAAGTAAGTGGTCGACCCTTCAGGCAGATCCTCGATCAACAGGGAGCCATTCACTCGGGAGTAAACCGGAGCCCAGAAGACATCCTGATTCTCGTCGACCAACTGGGAGACTTCCGCCGGTGACTTGCCGGAGATATCTTCATTGGGCGCCTGCAAGACTCGCCAGGTACGTTGGACAGGAATATTGGGGGTCGCAAAGGGACCGGGGCGTCCCAGTTCGTGGATGAAACGAACCAGGTCGAGGAACTCCTGTCGGGTCATATTATCAACGAGCCCTTTCGGCATTACCGAAGGAGCGGGAGTGACTTCATCGATTTCTTCCGGGTCAAACGTACGTAACTCGCGTGTGGAGGCATCCAGAATGACGAGTGTCTCGGGAGTTTTCTCTTTGAGAATCCCCGTATAAATTTTCCCTTCCTCATTAAGCACCGTCACTGCCGCATAACCTTCACGAACCGCTTTATTCGGATCAACGATCGCGTGGAAGACATAATCGAGCGGCGAACTGGCTCCCAGACCTTCGAGGTCCGGACCAACCGGGGCCCCACCACCCGAGATTGCATGGCAGGAAAAACAAGCCAGATCTTTACGACGGAAGACATCCTCTCCCCGTGCGGCATCGCCGGCCGTCATGACTTCTTCGAGCAGCGGTTTCAATTCTTCCGCCATCAACTCTGCCGCGAGAGATTTTGCACCGATAATCGTGCGGAACGTTTCGACCAAACCAGGATGCTGTTTCCCCGTTTCGTTCATATAACGTAGCGCCAATTTGGCGGCGTCGATATTAATCGGTTGATCTTTGAGAGAGACAACCAATTGATCGGGACCATCCGGCAGAGAGAAAAAGTTCTCGATCAGCAAACCGGGGTTCGCATTGTCCGGTTCCTGTTGCAGCAACGTCGCGGCCAGTTCCGCAGCCTGTGAGAGTTCAATATCCACCAAAGCCGCACTCGCTCGATAACGAATTTCAAGCGGTTCCTCAGAAGAAGTCGCAATCTGTTTGAGCGTTTCAAGCGCACTCCCTCCAGCCAACCGAGCCACAGCGGTAAAGGCAGCCTGACGGACAGTCGCATCCGCTGATTGGTCCAGCGCAATGGCTTCCACGTCCCCTTGCAAGCCGGCCAATTTCCAGAGACCAACTAATGTCAGCGCGTTCGCTTTCAGACGAGAGTTCTCCGTCGCCAGCAACGAACTCACTTCAGTGACCAGATTTCCTGCCGGAATCACTTTTCGCTCTCGATATGCTTTCGCAAATTCAGCCAGCACCTGAGCATGCAGGTCGTCTGAATACAAAGTCACCCCATCGGTGTTCCCGGCATCCGCAATCGCAGCCAATGAATCGCGGCTGAGTAACTGCGCCAATTCTTCCGGGGTTCCCTGCGAGGCAACGACTTTGAGCAAATTCGTTCGCTTGGATAAATCCAGCTTGCCATTCTTCAATATGTCGAGCAGCATCGCGGATGCATCCGACGTCTCCGCCACACTGAGGGCCGCCTGAATGCGGTTTAGATTTCCATTAAAAGTAATCTCTCCCGCTTTGAAAGCGGGCAACCAGGAATCACGTGTATTGAGAATCGTATGCTTGAATGTGTAATCGATGTATTTATCGCGAGGTTTGTCGACCACCTTGGCGGCGATTTCAATCGCTCGCGGATCGTTGATATAACTGAGTGCGCACAGGGCTTCTAACCGGACACGAGGAAATTCATCCTGAATCCGTTTATCAAGCCAATCGAGCGCGACGTCATCGGGAACTTCCGACAACCAGTAACGGAGCACGCGGGTGGCGGCCGCACGGGCGCGGGGATCTGTTGAGTTGAGTACGCGTTCGAGCAAATCCAAATCGACATAATTGATCGTCTCGCAGACCCACAAGGCTTCCAACTGATGATGGGCGAATTCCGGATCGTTCGGATCGAGTGAATTCAGATAGGCAGGCAGTGCCGCTACGACATCTGCTTGCTCACGTTCATACAATTCACGACGACTTTTATCTCGATGGTAACCTTCATACGACTTCAAATGCTGAAACAATTCGGGAATGGATAACTCGGTGTAGTCAACTTTCTCACGCAGATCTCGCCCTTTCTGGGTGACCCGCCAAATCCGGCCATTTAAGTGATCGCGGCGATCATCCCGGAACTGGTACTGCATATGCCCGATCACCGGTTGATAGAAGTCGGCCAGATAGAGCGCCCCGTCGGGACCAGTTTCGATATCGACCGGACGGAACTTCGGTCCGTTACTGACAATCATCAGTGGTTGTAATTCGCGAGTTGCGTATCCGGCGCCATCGTCACTGAATTCATACAGGTTGACTGTCTTGTTCTTGAAGGCATTCATCACCATCAAGTTCTGATACTTCTCCGAGAAATGGCTGTTATAGATGAACTCGGTTCCGCATGATTTGGGAGCAGTAGTACCGGGCACTCGTTCGGCCGGGTTTCCGGCACAAGTCGCCGGAGTCAGATACCAGATTCCCCCCTGCGGTCCTTCGGTCAGAAAACTTTGTCCCCATTTGTCGAAGCGATGCCCCCACGGATTCGTCGCCGTTCCGACGTTGAACATCTGCAACTTCAATTCGCGCGGTCGTAACTGGAAGACCCCCCCATTGTCGAGTCGTAACAAACCATGCGGTGTTTCAACTTGTGTGTGCAGAAAGATCCCCGATTGAAAATACAACCACCCCCCCGGTCCCCAGGTAAAGGCGGAAATCGCGTGATGATTATCTTCGGTTCCGAATCCACTTAAGAGAACGCGTACCGTATCCGCTTTGAGGTCACCATCGGTATCTTTCAGAAACAGCAAATCGGGTTGATTGGCAACGTAGACTCCCCCATCCCCCAGAGCCAGTCCCGTCGGAACGTATAACTTGTCATAGAAGACCGTCGATTTATCCGCCTTGCCATCGCCGTCGGTATCTTCCAGCACACTGATGAAGTCGGTCCGTTCCTGTCCCGGCAGAATGTGCGGATACATCGGAGAGTTAATCACCCATAAGCGACCTTTGGCATCCCACTGCATCGCAATCGGATTCACCACCATCGGCGATTCGGCAAACAGGTTGATTTCGAAATCCTCGTCCACGGTAAACTGCGCCGCTTCGTCCGCCGGATCTTCCTGCTGACTGGCGGGATACGTCTCTTTCAGGATCTCATAAATTTCCTCCGGCGACCGCCCCGTCCCTACCTGCGCCATCAGCGGAGCAACCAGAGAGCAAACCAGACCGAACAGAAAAAGAGACGACACTATTTTCGACATCAACATTTTTTGCGGGGACATCGTGAGCAGTAACCTCATCAGAAAAGAGAGCGACAACAAAACGTACGCAAAACGTCATTTCAGTGTAATCGAGCGGAAGCAGGTTGTCATCTGTCGGAGGGAGATTGGGGGGTGGTGAGAGCAGTTCGACCAGCAAGTCAGGTCATTTTAGCTTCGGGTGCCACGGTTAGACTTGCTAGCCGTGCCGTTGTGGGATCGAATAATGTGAGATTTTCAACGGAAAACAAATAGCATACAGAATAGAAAGCGATTGGAAGTCGGCTTCTGTTCAAAAATGAAAGATGAGCCGGTGCACATCAACCAGAAATCATATGCATAATGGCACGGTTAGCGAGTCTAACCGTGCCACCCTCGCGAACCTGTCAAAGATCTTGATGTCTGTTCAACCAGAAAGCATTGTTTCTATCCTCACAGTACTCTTTAAGTATACCTTCACCGATTGTTAGCCAATCTCTGGCGCGGTTTGTACTTATAACGATATGCCGAGGACTAAAAACCTTGCCTCAACCCTGAGAACATCAATGAAATACACTTGCATCATTTGCGGATACAAAACGTTGGACGGTCGGTATGATTGGGATATATGCCCAATTTGTTTCTGGGAGGATGATGTTTTATACGATGGACAAGATTCGGACAGTCCAGCAAACGGAGGCCTGAATATATCTCAGGCCCAGGCGAATTTCATGATATTCGGTGCCTGTTGTCTGAAGGATCGGGGTTCCGTCAGAGCACCAACGTCCCAGGATGAAAAAGATCCGGACTGGCAACCCCTTGCTGAGGCACTACGGTTGCTGGAAGAGGAAACATAAATTCCCGTTTCGTAGGTCAATCACTGCCTGACCTACGGTTCCGCAAAAAAATCACCCGCACAACCCACCAAGTTTCTTGGTAATCGTGCGGGTGATATTATTTTCAACCCTGCTCATCGTGAGCGCATTATTTATTCTGTAAATCCACGATTTCATCCCCATTGCGCGTGGCAAGGGCGCGCCAGATTTCGAGGGCGATGTTTTCGCTGAAGGGGCGGACGGAACCATCCATCATGCCGGCCATCACAACGCCGGGATGATAGGAACGCGAAGTAATCGCGGCGTAGGTTGGGTTGCCGGCGTTGCCGTTTTTGCCTTCCTGCCACGAATTGTAATCGACTTCGTCGTACTCGTCGGAACCATTCGTGTAATGCACCAGACTGTTGGGAGCCAGTGTGGCAGTGAAACCCGTATGATGCACGCGGCCATCAGGCCATTCGGTATGGCCAGTACTTTTGAAATCGGGGGCAGAGGAGAGTAGCGCTTCCACGTCCCCCGCATCGTTCGGAATGGTCGTCGTAGGAGGGCCTCCATTTCGCAGATAAGGTGTCCAGGCTTTGACTTCCGCCACCATTAAAGTATGTGTTGTTCCATCCTTGATATCATCGGCGGTTATGTCTGCGTTGGGGAAGAAAACACCATCCCCTCCGGTTTCCGTAGTGGGATCGAAGACAAACCAGGTTCCATAATTGAACCCATAAGTGGTTGGCCAGAGAAAAACCTTTCCGCCCCCCGGGTCACGAACTAGATCCGCCTTGTGGTCCGTAGGACAACTGAAGGTCGGAATCCGAAAGTTGTTGATCGGCTCCTGGAAATCCCAGGCCGTGGAAAGATCGACGAGATCGGCGGCGTTTTTCATTTCGAGGTACGGCAGAATACGTCCATGCACTCCCCACGAACCATTATTGCCCGTGACAGAAACCGTAAGATCAACGCAGGCTCCCGGAGGATAATAGTTCTGGCTTTCATGATAAAGTTGTGTGGCCAGGACGATCTGCTTGATCTGATTCTTACATTGCGATCTTCGGGCCGATTCACGCGCTTGCTGGACTGCTGGTAACATCAACGCCATAAGAATCGTGAGTATCGCGATCACGACCAGTAGTTCCACCAGGGTGAACCCAGATCGACGGGAAATCAAACGCATACGAGATGTCTCCAATCTGTGAAAAACTCTTATGTCCAGTTCCTCCGTTTTGACAGAGTAGGCTGGAACTTGCCTGTCACAGCACTTTATAATCATAATAGAATCAGCAAAGGGAACCGTATCAATGCAGAGACGGCAACGAACACCGTTAATGTAGGAAAGCTCGTTTCAGCCTGCATTGGTAGAACTGGGTCGTGGCGACATTTTTAACACGAATGGCGACTATATCGTCAAGCCACTTGGTGTTTATGCACTAGTCGAAACACCCATGAATTTGACTTAACTCCGGAATCTGTAAGTCTCTATTGAGTCCGGGAGATCAGCTTTTTATTGTATAAACGTGTCCGGTTTTGCTCGCTGAGAGGCCGGGTGGCGGTAATGGATGTTGCCTGCGAAAGCCCCCCTTTTTCTCTTCTTAAGCCCAACCCGGAACAGAACACGGTGAAGGTTTCTGTGCGCTGGCCTATTCGGAACCAAATACTGGTTCCCTTTGTCATTATTCAACTTCTCTCGCTGCTGGTGTTAACCATCACCTCGGCTCTGTTCGCGGTGCGCCAGGCGGAAGAGAACATCAACCAACGGTTGAACAATGTCATCACCAGTCTGAATCAAGCAACATTCCCCTTAAACCCCGATGTCATGCAGCGATTAACGGCGCTTACCGAAGCCCATTTCGTCGCCTGGAATATGCAGCAGAAGGTCACACACTCCACACTAGAGATCCCTTTCGAGAAGCTAGCTCATCTGCCGGAAGTCTCCAAACCACAGCATGAAGAATTGGATGACGTGGTTGATCAACGGTCCGTTGTGGAAATTGAGGGAGTACGATACTTCTCGGGCCGCATTCGCTGGAAGCGTGGATATGGAATCGACACGGTTCTCGTCCTCTATCCAGTACAAAACTGGAACTCGGCCCGGCGACAAGCACTCGCCCCGGTATTCGCCACCGGCTCGATCGTGTTAATTCTTATCATCGGTGCCTCTTACTGGATTTCGAACCGGATCAGTAAACGGCTCCAACGACTCAAAAGCCAGGTTTCTCGAATTGCCCAGGGAGAGTTTGAGCCAGTCGAAACTCATCCCGTCTCAGACGAACTGAAGGATCTGACAGAAGACATCAATCAGATGTCGTCCGCTTTGAAAAAATCGTTGCAAACAATTCGTGAAACAGAACGGTCCGAATTAATCACCCAACTTACTGGCGGCCTCGCACATCATCTGCGAAATTCTTTAACGGCCGCCCGGATGGCCGTGCAATTGCATCAAAGCCGTTGTGCTTCAGGAAGCGATGAAGAAGCACTACAACGAGCGCTGCAACAACTTTCACTGACAGAAGAACAAATCAAAGCGTTACTCCGTTTAACACGCGGCGAAAACCGGACCAGTTTACCGGCACAAATCACGGAGATTCTGGAAAGCACACTCAACCTGATCGACCCCATCGTCAAACATAAGAAAATTGATTTTCACTATGACGGCTTGCATACCGAAGCTCGAGTTTCGGATGGGGATGGGGTTCGGGCAGCGCTACTCAATTTATTGATGAACGCGATTGAAGCAGCCGGCCCACATGGAGAAGTTGCCTTAAACGCCTTTTTTCTCGAAGGTCAACAACTGGTGATTGAAGTCTGTGACAATGGACCAGGAGTTCCCCCGGAAATCGAGCAAGAAATTTTCAAACCCTTCTTTTCCACAAAACAGGAAGGGATCGGCCTGGGTTTGGCACTCGCCGAACAGGCCGCGCGTGATTGCAACGGGTCCCTCTCGTTGACTCGCGAGGCAGACCGAACCTGCTTTCGATTGACATTAACCACCGATCTGCCTGACCCCGTGGTCGCAGGAAATGAAGCCTGAACATTAAAGGTAAGAGCACCCCAAGAATGAGCACCGTACTGATTGTAGACGATGAACCTGGTATCTGCTGGGCACTGGAACAGGCACTACAGGACGCAGGACACTCGGTCTTTACCGCCGCCTCCGCAGAAGAGGCGCTGGAATTGACCGATCTCGATTTTCCGCCGACAGCACAACATATATCTCCTGATGTCGTCGTGATGGATATTCGCCTGCCGGGAATGGATGGCGTCGATGCGATGTCGCGCCTGCGATCCCGTTGCTCTCATATGCCGGTCATCATCATGACTGCTTTTGGAAATCTCGACACAGCCATTCAAGCCGTTAACAGTGGCGCTTTTGAATATCTCACGAAACCGTTCGACTTGAATCAGGCGGTCGAAGTTATCAGCCGGGCTCTGCAATCGACCCGATCTAAAGCGGAAGAATTTCTCAGTGGCGAAATCATTCTGACGGGAGATTTATTGATCGGAACTTCCCCACCCATGCAGGAAGTTTTCCGAAAAATCGCACTCGTTTCCGATAATGACGTACCTGTTTTGATAACCGGAGAAAGCGGGACCGGTAAAGAACTCGTCGCGAGTGCGATTCATCGATATAGCTCTCGAAGTGACCAACCATTCGTGCCTGTGTGCGTACCCGCGATGAGTGATTCCCTCATAGAAAGCGAACTCTTCGGACACGTGCAGGGAGCCTTCACCGGAGCAGAAAGTCGTCGAACGGGTTTACTGACGTTAGCCGATCAAGGGAGTGCTTTCTTTGATGAAATTGGGGACATCGCCCTTTCGACTCAAGTGAAACTTCTACGCGTACTGGAAAACAGACAAGTTACCCCAGTTGGTTCGAACACTTCACAAGCCTCCGATTTCCGACTGATTGCCGCCACCAATCGCTCACTGGAAGAACTCGTTGCCGAAGGAGAATTCCGTGAAGATTTATATTACCGGCTCAATGTGTTTCGCATCGAGCTTCCTCCTCTTCGGGAACGACGTGAAGATATCCCGCTGCTCGCGCAGCACTTTCTCGATCAACTGAATCCTGCCCGCAACCGCTGGTTGTCGAAACGAACTTTAGCGGAACTTCGCCAGCGAGACTGGTACGGAAACGTACGCGAACTTAAAAATGTGATTGAGCATGCCGCCATCGTGAATCGATCGGAAGTAATCGAACCGGAAGACCTTCCACAACCGATCCAGAAACTGGCTACGGAAGAACGACCCCATCCAGAAAAACTGACCGATGCCGTCCGACTCTGGATCGAGAAACGTCTTCGGGAAGAAGAAGTAGGAACTCCTTCTGGCCAGATTTACGAATCCTTTTTGGACGTTGCTGAATCGGTGCTACTCGAAGAGACCTTAAAATCAACCAGCGGCAATCGGCAGGAAGCCGCTCGACGCCTCGGCATCCACCGCCAAACCTTGCGCGAAAAACTAAAGCGGTACGACATTACCTAAGTGAAAAGGGCGGCACTTTTTCGCTCGTCCAACAGTGTGGGGTATTGAATTAACTTCAACAAGCTGAAACCCATCAGAGGGCTCTAGGTTACTGCTAAAGTCTCTCGCTGAATGCGAGTCAATTCCTCAATTCCTTTGGTCGCAACATCAAGCTGACGATTTAACAACTCGCGCGAGAAGGTTTGCCCTTCCGCTGTCCCTTGGACTTCCACAAATTCCCCTGAGCCGGTCATCACAACATTCATATCGACATCAGCGGCATAGTCTTCGTGGTAATTCAGATCAAGATAAACTTCACCCGCGATGACTCCAACACTCACGGCCGCAATCGAATCTTTCAAGATCGGGCGATCAACCCCTTCCGCTGGAACCAACTGGGAAACAGCATCGGCCAGAGCGATATATCCGCCCGTCAAACTGAGCGTGCGCGTTCCGCCATCCGCCTTAATCACATCGCAGTCGATCAGAACGGACCGTCTTCCGAGAGCTTCCATATCGACAATCGCACGTAAACTCCGGCCGATCAGTCTCTGAATTTCGCTTGTTCGGCCATCTACTTTTGAACGTTCCCGTTTTTTTCGTGGCGCCGTACTTCCGGGAAGCATATTGTACTCCGCCGTCACCCACCCCGTGAGATCATCCGGGCTTTTCCAGGGGGGAACCGATAAGTCGAGGCTTGCCGTACATAGTACAGTCGTCTCCCCCGCAGAAATCAAGACGCTCCCTGCCGCAGCAGAGGTAAAGGGTCGCTGGATCTGGATCGGTCTTAATTGATCCGGCTTTCTCCCATCAATTCGCATTTCGTTTCGCCTGATTCTGAAGGGGTTCGTATTCAACAAATATTTTTACGAACGCCATTCTAGAACAGGAACGGTTAAGGGGAAAGGAAGCGGGCAGGTTTGACTCTTTTTATCTATTGAGACGCCTATCGACGTAGCTTTTCATGGAAACGTAGATATTCCGCTTCGACTTTCGCGACATTTTCATGAATGATCTGCTGGAAATCAGCAATGCGTTCCTGGGAGGTATAACGGCGACCGTTCCCCTGCTTGCTCACCTGTTGCAAGTATTCCACATACTGGCGCGGGCGCGTTTCTAAAAGATAAAAACTAAGAGCCCAGGCTTCACTGTATGCATCCAGCGAGGACTTGTTGAATAAATCGTCGGTCACCAGGAAATCAGACAGAGATTTTTCCGGACGACGAGTTGTGGAGTAATCCTTGAACCAGAGATAACGCTCCCGGTTCAATTTGTCCTGCATGACCCGGGACGAATCGCGAATTCCGGGTGATTCGAAAACCGTTGCCAACCCTTCTACAATCCAGCGAGGATTGTCTCCCAGACGGGAATGCAGGTTCATATTAAACGCGACCTGATGCGTTCCTTCATGGATGATCGTATCCCGCACGTCTTCATCAATCGACGCCAGGTTCGCATAATAATTGGACTGCGAAAGGGAATCGATCGTGGGAAAAGAGGTCTCCGTTCCAGCCAGGAATGTTTCGACACCCATTCCGTTTTTCAGCCTCGCAGGTTTCTGCCAGGTCAGTTGATTGGAAGGTAAATAGAGAGCGACCCGGTTGGTACGAGGTTGATAATATCCCCGCAATTCAGGTTGGTACCGGACACCATCCCGCTTACAGTACTCAATAAAACTTCGCTCATCTGGAAGCACAACCGCCACCATTGGGAACTCAGGTTTTTCCAGTTCCAGCCGACGGATTTTGAAGTAACTATAGAATTGCCGATAGACATTATCGAATAATTTGACGTAGACCGAAGCCGTTCCCTTCGGAGCGACTGTTATGTAATGGGCGGTCGTTGCAACTTCAAAATCGGAACCAAATTCCCGACTGAGGCTTGATTTCATCTGCAGCGGTGTCCACCGCTTAAATTGGGGAGAGACCCGGTGATAATTGGTCACCTCTTTTAAGGGAATCTGATGTAGCACTCCATCCTGTCCCATCAGCCAACAATGAGTTTTATTCTGTCCTTCCACACGTCCTGTAAAATGCGTTTTCCCAACGGTCAATTCAACCAGGCTCTCTGCCCGGGCGGACATGGCTCCCAGAAACAAAGTGACCAGCAGGCTGCTCCAAAGCAGAAATGGGAAACGAAAAACAGGACGCATAATCAAACTTCCTCTACGGTGAAGAATAGTTAGAAACTCCCCCCTTACCCCGGAGAAAAGTTCCTTCTGCACAGCAAACTTAGGTCGCAGAACGACCAGAAGCGTCCAGAATCTGGCCTCTTTCGCCTGTACGTCCGTTTGATGGAAGTAGCCCCCCACTGGACGACGGTGGGAAGTCGGTTATCCTGACATTAAATGACCTCCAATCTGTGTTCCGTTCCTACCGAGTGTGCTGACTGATGCGCGTAACTCCTTGCCAGCTTCCAGACAACGCAAAACTTGAGCGGCCCTGTCCGCTTATGCGGGTCGTAGCGATCTTCGTCGTCCTGCTGATTTGCCCTTTGGTAACCATCATTGCCGAGGAAAAACCAGATTCACTCGCTGAATGGGTCTCTCAGTTGGTCAATCAGCTACAAACCGATGACAAGGCTCAGCGGCGCGAAATTGAATCGGCCCTTATTGAACTTGGCCCTCAAGTTCTGCCTTATCTCACAGAACCAAATCGCACCCAGCCAATGGGACAGCGCGTCAGCCTGGAACGGGTACGCCGAGTGCTCCAGCAACAAAAGTCAGCCGCCTCACTGGAAGAATCCCGATTCACCCTGTCGGGAAATGTCACCCTCCAGGAACTACTCACCCAGTTATCTCATCAAACAAAAAACCGGTTGGATCAATCGACCATCCCCACCAAGCTGTTAGACAAGCACATTCAGATCGATTTCCAAGAGACTTCTTTCTGGGAAGTCATTGATTGGTTGGAAGCAGAATTCCCATTGCATTACGCCGAACTGAGTCAGTTTGAATCTCAAGACAAAACCGATCCAGAAGTCACTCATCTACATCAGGGACCCGTTCGGTTTGAATTCCTGAAACCGCTTTCCAAGAAATTGATCGGGAACGATCAACAACTATTATGGCGTATTCCAGTCCAGGTTTATTTTGAACCCCGCTTGCGCCCCCTTTACCTGCACTGGAAGGGGAACGCCTTTAAGGCCACCGGCTTCACAGAGCAAATAGAAAAAACGATTGAACTTGAACCGTACAATCCCGATGCCTCAATCGAACTGGCGGCGGAATCGGATCAGGGAGGATTGAAAACCATCCTGGATTTCGTCGGTCCTCGAGAGGAAGCATTGGAGAAGATTCAATTGGAAGGGAGCTTCAATTTGATTCTGGCCGCCGGACATGAACAAGTTGAATTTGATTTGACCGGCTCACCTCTACCCGTGACGAAACGAGTCGGACGTGCCCGCGTAGAACTGATCGAACTCAAACGGGCGACGATCGATCTTTATAAAGAGACGCAAACAGCCCACAAAGAAGTTTTGCGGGCGACACTCGATGTGCTCTATTCACCCCAGGTACTCAATGCATTCGAGTCGCATCGAACCTGGATGTTTTCCGATCCCGTCTGGATTCGGACAGCGGAGGGAAACCCAATCCCGCGGGAACCCTTGTTCAAGACCTTGAATCAGTTTCCGGGAGAAATTGTGGTCGCGTACGATTTTGAAATCCCGCCAGATCAGCAACCTGGAAGTCAGCTTATTTACCGCATTCCGACCCTGGTGACGACCTTGAATTTACCGGTTCAGCCCGTCCTGTTACCAACCGGATCTTCCCAGAAAAAATGAGCCTGAGCTCCGCATGTGGGATAAGCCGGCATTGATGCAACCTGCTGGAACGGGTGAATTTCAGGCAGCCAGTCACGAAATTCCGATAATGTTGGGGAGATCCGGTCCGAAAGCCTTAAAAATGCTGATTCGTTCGTTGTATCCGGTGAAGGAAGCTCGATATAACAGAGCTCGGAACAGGCTCCCGGTCGCAAACTGGCGTTGGTGAGCCGGTAAAGAGGATATCCTCTCAGGAAACCGTCCCGAACAGCGCCGCTCGCATGAGGCACCCCGGACTGGCAGACCCCTGTCACCGGGAAGAGTCCCCGGTTGGGAACTGCTCCCCCTATTCGGTTGAGCAGCCGAGACTGCCTCCCCTCAATCCCTCTAATGGACCGGATCGGGTCAATTTGACCTGAGAATGCCCATTGGGTTGGCGATATTCGTACGTCAACACGGAATGACATCTAACTGGAGTGAATACATACATGTCCGAAACGACACCAACCTTGAAAACAGGTGTCCCCAGAGAAACATTTCCCGGCGAACGCCGGGTGGCTCTCGTCCCCGCCACTGCCCAAGCGCTAATCAAACAGGGGTTCAGCGTCGAAGTTGAATCCGGCGCCGGTCTCCCGGCAGGTTTTCCGGACGAGGCTTACGTGGATGCCGGAGCAACCATCGTCGGCAGTCGCGCTGAACTTTTCACCAATAACGACATCCTGCTGCAAGTCCGCTCTGCCGGTGCAAACCCGGAAGGCTATGAAGCGGACCTGGAATTACTCTCGCCGGGTAAAATTGTCATCGGTCACTGCGAACCACTCGCGGAACCAGAAGCCTTTCGAGCTTATGCCGACAAAAACGTTACCCTGTTCGCCCTCGAACTGCTCCCCCGCATTACCCGGGCACAGAGCATGGACGTGCTCTCCTCGATGGCCACGATTGCCGGGTACAAGGCAGTCCTGATTGCCGCGTCGACGTTGCCTCGCATGTTCCCGATGATGATGACCGCGGCAGGAACACTCAAACCAGCCAAGGTATTTATCATTGGTGCCGGTGTTGCCGGTCTACAGGCAATCGCCACAGCTAAACGTCTCGGAGCAATTGTCCATGCCTACGACCTGCGACCAGCCGTTAAAGAACAGGTCGAAAGTCTCGGCGGCAAATTCGTCGAGATTGAACTCGACACGGGAGAATCCGAACAAAAAGGGGGCTACGCCAAAGAGATGGGAGAAGAATTCTATCGGAAACAACGGGAGATGATGAACAAGGTCATCGCCGATTCCGATGTGGTCATCACCACCGCCGCCGTTCCCGGTAAGAAATCTCCTGTCCTGGTCACCTCGGAAATGGTCAAAGGGATGAAACCGGGAACGGTCATTGTCGACCTCGCTTGCGAAAAGGGGGGTAACTGTGAATTGACTGCCGCCGGTCAAACGGTTGATGAAAACGGGGTCAAAATCATCGGCCCGGAAAATATTACTTCGACAATCCCTGACCATGCCAGCGAGATGTATGCGAAGAACATCACCACGTTCCTCAACAACCTCGCCCCCAAGGGAGTACTCAACTTCAACATGGAGGACGAA
>JAGQQC010000089.1 GCA_020426395.1 Planctomycetaceae bacterium | reverse complement strand
TCAGCAGAGCCGGGGTTTTCGGATAGGTTCTTAAGCTTTACGCACAAAAATATCAATTGTAAACTTTGTGTTTTCAATAAAATCAAAACAAATAATAAGTTGGAATACCGGTCTATCAACAGTCTAAGAATTAAACACTTTTACAATCTTTTACGTGCGACGAAGACTTTTACGCGTAACACAAAACAAAACTGTTCCCTGAGATCATGTAATAAACAAGGTGACCTCTTTTTTAATACACAAACAAATGATGAACCAACATTACTCAATGAGTGATGTGTTCGGACTTCTTCAGTTTCGTTTGCGATGAAACTACCAACGACTGCCAAATTCGTGCTCACACGGCCACACGCTTTCTCGGCTGTGTGCAACCAACCGGTCCGGGACAGCCAACAGCCCTCCCCCAAGTTTGAATGTCATGCAAAAACATTCATTCGGGGTAGCTGACTGACTCTCTGAAGTTCGGTGCCAAATAATCAAACTTCAGTTTTTTATCCCTGCAAACATCGAGATGGTTTTGTCTATATCACGGTGGAGCTTCAATAGGCGGTCAAGAAGCCTGCACAACGAAGGTGCCTATTTTTTTTCCACACGATGGACAGATTCTTTCCTTCCCAAAGCGACGAGATAGACGTATTGTTACGGCTTCTACCACACAAAATCTGGCAGAAGCTGCTAGTAAACACACGTCTCCCATCAGAATCCCCCCCTTTTTCAACGTGTTTGTTCCACCAGAGAGCAGAAAGCTGATATTGTCACCGCCTTAGAAGCTTCGAATGTCATTGAAAAGTCCATATTGGGAATGACATTCGCTTCTAATCTAGAATCCTCTGTACAGCGATCCCCATCGGGAAGCGCGAATAATTCAAAGTCGCTCTCCCGAAATTCAATTTCTTGAGCAAACTGGAAGGAACCATCATGCTTAGGACTGGCCCCATCACTCCGCTTACTCGCATTGCGTTCGTTGCAGCAATATGTCTGTCATTATCTCACGCACTCTGCGCACAACAGGGAGGTGTGAAGCCCCCAGCACCAGCCAAAGACAGCATCGACACCAAAACCAGTCGCGTTTACGTGTTCGTAGGGAAAACTGGATTTGGACATGAGCACGCCGTCCTGGGTCTGGTGAAATCTGGCGAGATTCACCTCGGAAACACTCAAAACGCCGGTAGTATCGTCTTTGATATGTCCACATTCACCGCGGACACAGCGGAAGCGCGACGGGCAATCGGACTCGGTGGATCGACGGATGCGTCGACCGCTCGGGAAGTCACTCAGAATATGCTGGGGGGATACGTCCTTAATGTACGTCAATTTCCAACGTCGACCTTCACCATTAATTCAGCCCTGCCGACAGGAAAACAAAGTCAAGCGGGTCACCCTTTATATGAGCTGAAAGGGAACTGGCAGTTACATGGTGTCACACAACCCCTTGCCCTCCAGGTTGAGGCGGTAGACGTCAAGGGTCAAACACATTTGCGGGGTCGATTTGCGATGCTGCAAACTCATTTCGGCATCAAACCTTTCACCAAGGCTCTCGGTGCAGTCGGAGTTACAGACCGACTTGTTATCAACGGGAACATCGTTATTAATAAGTGAATTAGACTCCCTCTTATTGAGAACTAACGGCCTTCCCAATTATTCCTGGCACGAAATATCGAAACGCGTTCATGATCAGTTGCCCTTCTGTTGAAAAAAAAGTGATTCGAAATCATTACAACCTGACAACCTTTTTTTACTGGTTGCTCTGGGGTAAGCATATTCATCATGGGCTTTGGAAAGGAACCGAATCCTGTCGAGCGGCTCAACTCAATCTCACTGAGACACTCGCAAAACTGGGACAGGTACAAACGGAGTCTCGAATCCTTGATGTGGGCTGTGGGATGGGTGGGTCTTCAATTCACCTCGCCAGAAAATTTCACTGTGACGTCACAGGAGTGACAATCAGCCCGGTGCAACGACGGTGGGCAACCACTTCGGCCCTGTTCGCTGGTACCTCCAGGAAAACCCGGTTTATCTGTAATGATGCTGAACAGATAGAATTCGAACCGGAATCATTCGATGTCGTCTGGAGCATTGAGTGCACCGAGCATCTGTTTGACAAGGCTGCGTTCTTTAAGAAAGCAGCTTCCTGGCTGAAACCAGGCGGTCGGGTTTCAATTTGTGCCTGGCTGGCGGGAGATCAAGTGGAGTCAGAGGAAGACATTCAACAGGTGTACGATGTCTGTGAAGGATTCTTCTGCCCTTCACTCGGCAGTAGCGCCGATTACCAATCCTGGTTGACAGATGCTGGTCTTGAAATGGAACAGACTCTGGATTGGACCGATCGAGTTGATCGAACCTGGGAAATCTGCAAGTCACGAATCCAGAAAACCGGGATGCCCTGGCTGGCCCGCATGATTGATCAAGATACGGCGATGTTTCTCGATCGATTTGAAACCATTTTGAAAGCGTATCGAACCGGAGCGATGAAATATGGATGTTTTATCGCTCATAAACCTGAATAGTCACGATGGATATTCTCTGATCACAGTCAGCAGAGTCCATTCCAATTTCGCTGAGATTGCACGGATGCAACGTACTTTTGGAATATTCGCCGGTCTGGGAACACAACTATTCTTCCTCTACACGGTTTGGTATCTCTTTGGCTTTCTGAATGGTGCCCATGCCACCAAGGAAACTGGCAGCCTGTGGAGAGACGCTCTACTCGCACTGCAATATGCCATTCCGCATAGTTTGCTGTTAATGCCCGCTGTTAAAAAGCGGTTAACCCGCTGGATACCCTCTTCCTTTTATGGTTGCTTCTACTGTGTCGCTACCTGTGCGGGGTTACTGATCACGTTCAATTTCTGGCGAAGTAGTACAACGGTCATCTGGCAATTGAATGGAAATGCTGCGATCGGAGCGACACTGCTGTTCTATGGTGCCTGGGGCAGTCTGTTATACAGCCTCAGCCTGACTGGGCTCGGATATCAGACTGGGTTGACGCAATGGTGGTATTGGTTGACGAAGACGAAACAACCACATCGGGAATTTGCACCTCATTCACTTTATCGCTTTCTCCGCCACCCTGTTTACCTCAGTTTTATGGGACTATTGTGGTTTACCCCATTCATGACACTCGATCGTCTGTTGCTGGCCGTACTATGGTCCATTTATATTTTCATCGGTAGTTACCTGAAGGATGAACGGTTAGCATTCTACATCGGTGCCCCCTATCGAAATTACCAAAGGCAAGTTGCAGGATATCCATTCTTCTTTTTCGGACCGTTAGGAAAACTGTCTCCTGCCCCACAAATATCTCCCATCAAAAAACAACAAGCCATCCCCTCTCCTCTGTCACCCATTGAGACAAAGCATGCGGCCTAACTGAGAGCGGTGTTGATTTATCATGGAATTACAGCGGAAAAGAGTATATCTGCTCACGCTCTATCTGGTGATTCTGTTGCCGTTCATCGGATACGGTGCTTATCGCGCGATGGAGACGAATAGCAACTCGCCGCTTGACTGGGTACCCAATCATTTTCCCGCACGACAGCACTACGACTCTTTTGCAGACCAATTCGGCAGCGGGGACATCCTCATCATCAGTTGGCCGGGCTGCACTTTAGACCAGCCACTTATCGATCTTTTCGTAAATGCGTTACGCACTGAAAAACCGTTTTTCAATGAAGAGGGTCAAGCCTATTTTGAGAATATCTTTACGGGAAGAGAACTACTTGCCCATCTGACGGCACCTCCGATCTCCTTACCTCGCTCCGAGATTACGAAACGCTTCCGGAAAACATTCATTGGAGCGGACGGACAACAAACGAGCGTAATCGTGACCTTCACGAAAGAGGGGCTTTCGCACCGTAACATTCTGGTCGAGCACATCGAAGAAGTGCTTCAGAGAGAAGTGCACTTGCAACCAGGGAACTGGCATATGGCTGGGCCAGTCATGGACGGCTTGTCCGTGGATAAAGCTGGCAAGTCGGCCCTCGACCGATACGCACTCCCTTCGATCTTACTGATTTTTTACTTTTGTTTTTTCTGCCTACGCTCGTGGCGAGCCGCAACATTAATCTTTCTACTTTCCTTGCTGGCATCCGGTTTCACACTCGCGTTTGTTTTCTATCGGGGCGAAGAAATGAGTGCCCTGTCAATCGTGATGCCCTCTCTGGTTCAAGTCCTCGCTGTTTCCGGTGGAATTCATCTCGTCAATTACTATTTCGATGCCTTGCGCGACCCTGCAGAACTCCATCCCGCCAAACGGGCCTTTCAGATGGGTTGGCTTCCCTGTTTACTCTCTTCCAGTACGACAGCCATTGGGCTGTTCTCATTAACGATAAGTGAATTGACCCCCATTCAGAATTTTGGTCTTGATGCTGGTATCGGGGTCCTGGTTACCACCGCCTTGCTTCTAATTTTTATTCCCGGCTATTTCATTGTATTCCCATTACAAACTGCCAATGTGCCGGAGTCCGATCCAGAGGTTGAAGATATTCAACCGAACTTCTGGGACCATTGTTGGCAAGCCATGACCACAATTCTAACACAATGGCACTTGCCGATTCTGATCGTAACCGGCGTATTAATGGTTTATGCCGTACAAGGCATCAATCACCTGAAGACATCGGTACGAATTGAAACCTTGTTTAGCGGAGAAACAACCGTTCTTCAGGATTATGCCTGGCTTGAACAACATCTGGGCCCAGTAGTTCCTTTAGAAATTCTGGTTGATTTCGATTATCAAAACACCGCCACTGAAATCGAACGGTATCGATTGATTGCTCACATTGAGCATAAGCTGATCGACCGAGGTGACCTCGGGGCGACGATCTCCCCCTTGAAATATCTCCCGCAAGCCCACGAATCCAAACAGGCGAGCCAGGCAGAATATGATGCACAACTAAATCAGATTCTGTCACAAAGTCGCTCTAATCTAATCCACGCAGGTTATTTACGCCGTACTGAGGAACAGGAAACTTTCCGTATCACCGCATTCGTCAGTGCGCTTGACCCGATTGATTATGGAACGTTACTCGGGAATCTTCGTTCGCAGATAGAACAAGAACTTCAAGCCAACGGATTCTCGAAATCAACCGGAGTCACCGCGCGGTACACTGGCATCATGCCTTTGGTGCATGAAATCCAGCGGCAATTGATGGAGGATCTCTTTGAAAGTTTCATCTCCGTCTTCATTGTGGTCACGATTGTGATGACACTCGTTCAAGGGGGGATACTAGCTGGCCTGTTCTCCATGATTCCCAATCTATTCCCGATTCTGCTGGTATTTGGAATTTCAGGCTGGTGTGAAATTATGGTCGATGTGGGCTCGATGATGACGGCCAGCGTTGCTTTGGGAGTTGCCGTAGACGACACACTCCATTACCTCACATTCTTCCGACGGGGCTTGGAAGGAGGGCTGTCGCGGACTGAAGCAATCCATTACGCCTTCCATCATTGTGGAAAAGCAATGATGCAAACCACCTTGATTTGTGGATTGGGAATGCTCATTTTCTCTCTCAGTGATTTTGTCCCGACGAGCCGGTTTGCCTGGATGATGTTATTTCTGCTTTCGGCGGCCCTTGTAGGCGATCTTGTCATTCTACCCGCACTCCTGCTGAGTCCAATCGGCCGACTTTTCGAAACAAGAGAACGAACGGAATAACACCTCTTCCTCCGAACTCGGCCCCCTAATCTGATGGAAAACCTCTTTCCAGATCGCTGGCCAGTTCCTTTACACTTGCATCCGAAACTCGATGTTTCTCGCTCTTCAGATGCTCTTTTTGAATGATTTCTCTACGATTTGTGGCAGATTTCGCGCTTGGCATGGTTAATGCATTTGGTTCCGGCATGCCCATTTTTCAGCATTTGTACCAAGGAACAATTCACCATGAGTCAGGCCACACTGCACCCCTCTCGTCTCCACTCCCCTCACATGGTGAAAGTAATCGTTGTTGCTGTACTACTTCTGTTGGGTGGAGTGGCCCTCTATCTCTCTCGTACATCCACGCAAACAATCAGTGAGCCGCTCGCGGTCGATTCAGTCGTAGAACCGGAAGCCACCATCGGATTAGTGCAACTGACTCAGGAAAAACTGGTTGCAGGTGGGCTCGAAACAGAAACCGTGACCACCCATCTCCTTCAACCGGAACATACAGTCCCTGGGCGGCTCCTCTACAACGAGACTCGCCATATCTCGATCAAGACGCCAATCACCGGCATTTTGAGTGAACTCCCTGTGAAACCTGGCGATAAAGTCAGTCAGGGAGATCTCATCGCGGTGGTGAACAGTGCTGATATTGGTCGTGCCCGATCGGAGATTCTGCGTTGCCAATCTGTCGTGGATCTGGCCGTAACGGAACATGATCGAATGAAACTGATTTCGCAAAATCTGGAGGAACTTCTGGAAGCACTCAAACAACAAATGAGTCTCGACCAAATCGAAAAAGCCTACTCCAGCAAGTCACTCGGAGATTATCGCAAAGAATTGTTAACCGCCTACTCTCGTTATCTATTGGCAACCGAATTACTGGAAAATGTCAAACCGATCGCTCAATCAGGAGCGATTGCCGGTCGTCAGATGCGAGAGTGGGAATCCGAGGTACAAATTACGCGGTCTGCATTCCGCACCTCCTGTGATCAATCCCGCTACGACGCCCAACAAGCAGAACGAAGCGCCGCTTATAAGCTGGCTGATGCAGAACGAATGCTCACAATCGCCCAACAGGAACTTAAAACCTTGATGGGAAATTCCACCGATCAATTTGTCGAATTCAGCGGAGATACCCTTTCCAGTCTCGAAATCCGAGCTCCTTTCGATGGATCGATTGAATCATTGGTGCTGGCAAAAAACGAACGTCTTTCTACTACGGATCCGATCTGTGTTCTGGCAGACACCACCTCTTTGTACGTCTCGGCTGACATTCGGGAAAAAGACTGGCAAGCCGTTGAGCTGGAACCGGGCACCGAGATCAAAGTCACGTCCCCCGCTCTTCCAGGAGAAACACTAACCGCAAAAATCCACTACATCGGGCGGGAAGTATCGGTTGCGTCCAATGCGGTGCCGTTAATCGCCACCATCGACAATAGCTCGGGACAATTACGACCCGGTATGTTTGTGCGAGTGCAAATTCCAGTCGGTGCGGCTCGGGAATCAATTGCCGTACCTCTCGAATCCGTTATGAAGCATGACAACGAAGCATTTGTCTTCATCGATAAAGGAGAGAATGCATTCGAACGGATCGACATCAAGACAGGCACGGAAACTCAAGATTGGGTGGAGGTACTTTCTGGATTACAGGCTGGACAGAAAGTCGTGCGGGATGGAGCGTTCCTATTAAAATCGGAGTTACTCCTGGAAGGGGAAGAAGAATAACTCCACTGCCTCATTAACAGATTCTTAGTTCACTCCTCGAATCTCATCCCATTGGCTCAGTTCACGCTCGCTCCACCCACTAAATCAAAGTTATTCCGATGCTTACTCGCCTGATCGAGTTCTCCCTCAATAACCGGGGACTCGTTATCATTCTAACTGTGCTTGTCGCTCTGGCCGGTGTTTACTCAGCGATTCATCTGCCAATCGATGCCGTTCCCGACATGACGAATGTGCAAGTGCAAGTCGTCACCGACGCCGGATCTCTGTCTCCAGTCGAAGTGGAGCAGTATGTCACCTATCCGGTGGAAACGACGATGGGAGGCCTTCCCAATGTGGAGGAACTTCGGAGTGTCTCCAAGTTTGGGATCTCCGTCGTCACGATTGTCTTCGAGGAAGGAACCGACATTTACTGGGCTCGTCAACTGGTGACAGAGCGATTGGGTGCCGCCTCAACCTTGATTCCGCAAGGCTATGGAACGCCTGAACTCGGCCCGTTGACCACCGCGCTTGGAGAAATCCTCCAGTTTGAAGTTCGAAGTGATCATCATTCACCCATGGAACTACGCAGCATGCTGGAATGGGAAATCGCTCCCCGCCTGCGCGAGGTCCGTGGCGTAACAGAGATTAATACACACGGCGGTTACTACAAAACTTATGAAATCCAACCTGACCCGGATCGGTTGGCAAGTTTTGGAATTTCCATGGAAACCCTTTTCGAGCGTTTACAGAATAATAACGCGACTGCAGGGGGTGGCTATATTGTGCATCACGGCGAGCAGCAGTTTATTCGAGGAGAATCACTGCTGAAAACCGTGAAGGACATTGAAGAGGTGGTGATTCAGCGTGAAGAAGATGGCGCCCCCATCCTGGTAAAAGATATTGCCTCTGTAGAACCCGCCCCTATGACACGCCAAGGCGCCGTAACTCGTGATGGACGAGGAGAAGCCGTCACCGGCCTGGTCATGATGCTCATTGGAGAAAATTCCCGGGAAGTCGTTCAACGTGTGAAAGCGCGATTGGATGAGATTCAACCCACTCTGCGCGACGGTGTTTCTCTCGAAATCACTTATGACCGTTCAGAACTAATTGGCCGTACCCTGAAAACCGTCATGCAAAACCTGCTGGAAGGAGGTGTGCTGGTCATCATTGTTTTATTACTGATGCTCGGCAACCTTCGCGCGGGAGTGATTGTCGCCCTGGCGATTCCGCTCTCGATGCTCTTTGCCACAAACGTGATGGCTTACACAGCGATTACGGCCAGTTTAATGAGCTTGGGAGCAATCGACTTCGGGCTAATCGTCGACAGCTCCGTCATCATGATCGAAAACTGCATTCACCGCATTTCGCACACGGATGGAAAAAAGTCGCATATCGAGTTAATTCGAGATGCTGCCGTAGAGGTTCGGAAACCTACGATGTTCGGAGAACTCATTATCTCCGTCGTGTTTCTGCCCATTCTCTTGATGGAAGGGACGGAAGGGAAGTTATTCCGCCCAATGGCGCTCACCGTCTTATTTGCGCTCGCTGGCTCCATGCTGCTCTCGATGACCTTAATGCCCGCACTGGCATCGCTCGTCCTGCCGAAACGACTCAAAGAGAAAGAAGTCTTTCTCATTCGGATGATTAAGAAAATCTATGATCCTCTGGTAAGTCGCGCTATTCGTCACCCGATCCTGACAATCACGAGCGCAATCGCCCTGTTTGCTGTCAGCATTCCGGTTGGGATGAACCTGGGAGCAGAATTTATGCCCCGACTGGAAGAGGGGGACTTGTTAGTCGAAGCTGTCCGGTTGCCAAGTGCAACCTTGGAGGGTTCGATTGATATGTCGAACCAGATTGAACAGATCCTCGTGAAATACCCGGAAGTGCGTACGGTATTTTGTAAAACCGGTCGACCGGAAATTGCCAACGACGTGATGGGCGTGCATCAAACTGACGTCTGGGTTCTGCTCAATCCAAGACAGGATTGGCCTACACAGAAAACAAGGGATGAACTCATTGAAGAAATGTCCGCTGAGTTGACCTCTCGCGTTCCCGGTGTGGCTTTTGGTTTTACTCAACCTATCGAGATGCGCGTCGATGAGCTGGTCGCCGGAGTAAAAGCAGATGTCGCCGTTTTACTATATGGAGACGACCTCGACATATTGGGCCGAAAAGGGAAAGAGATCGAGAACAGACTTCGGCAGATTCCGGGAGCTGTTGATGTTAAGGCCGATTATCAAGCGAATCTAACAACCCTCACCATTCGCACCAAACCGGAACAACTTGCCCTGTATGGTATCGACGCGCAGCGGGTACTGGATGTCGTTTCCTCTCTGGGAGGTCATCAGGTCGGGCAAATCATTGAGGGCCGGGCACGATATCCGATCCTTATTCGAGTCCCTGAAAAATGGCGAGAGGATCTTTCCCTGCTGGAACAAATTCCCGTCGCCGAAGTTGCGGGAAAATCCGTTCCGCTGCGTGACCTCGCCGACATTCAACTCGAAGAAACTCCCCCCTCAATTGAACATGAGGCTAACCGACGACGAACGTTTATTTCTGCAAACGTGCGTGGGCGCGACGTCGCTTCCTTTGTTGCCGAAGCTCAGAAAGTGATCGGAGACGAGGTGACTCTCCCACCGGGCTACGAACTACGATGGGGGGGTGATTTTGAAAACCTGCAATCAGCCAGCCTGAGATTGATGATTATCATGCCTATTGTTCTCGTGATCATCCTCTTATTATTGCACACCAGCCTGGGCTCCTTACGTCTCGCATTACTGATTTATCTGGCAGTCCCCATGGCCGCTTCGGGAGGAATTCTCGCGCTCGCCTGGCGGGAAATGCCCTTCAGTATTTCTGCTGGAGTGGGATTCATCGCCCTGTTTGGAGTAGCAGTACTCAACGGACTCGTATGGGTGAGCGCCGCCGAACATCTGAGGCAGACGGGACTCGACTTACGAGCGGTGAGTTATCAAACGGCACTTGCCCGATTGAGACCTGTTCTCATGACGGCCACCGTCGCCAGTTTGGGTTTTCTGCCGATGGCCTTATCAACCTCGGATGGAGCCGAAATGCAGCGTCCACTCGCAACAGTCGTTATTGGGGGGCTCATCACTTCAACGTTATTGACTTCACTAGTCGTCCCCTGCATTTACCCTTGGTTTGCCCGGGGACTGCACCACGAACACGTTGCCCACCAGGATCCAGAAGATTAATCATGGCTGTTCAAGAGGATCTTTACAATGAAATTTAATGGACTGAATCTCGCCCGTCGTTTGTCGATGATTTACAATCTGAGATACCCATCTATCTCCATTTCCTCAATAGCTGCACCCACTCTACTCATGGCTAGTACAACTGCCGCTTTACAAAAAATTCTGCAAACACCCTCCCGATTGATCGGGCTGGTGCTGTTAGTCGTCTTTTTTATTGAAGTGGGCATCATGCTGGCTTTACCTATATTGTTACCAGATAATCTGTCATCTCAAACATATGCACTCGTCGATGCGGTTGCCCTCACGATTGTTTGTGCTCCTGTGCTCTGGTTAATCATCATTGGCCCCCTCCGACAGATCGCCATTGATGAACAGGCTCGCACAGAAACGGTCATCAATTTCGCTGGAGATGGCATCATCACCATCGATCCGAAAGGGATGATTCTCTCCATGAACCGGGCCGCCATTTCCTTGTTTCAGTATCAGGCCCCCCAGATCATCGGTCACCAGATCACAGAAATCCTTCCTGGCTTTATTATCCAGCCCACATCGGCGAATGAGACCCGTCAAATGGAAGGGATTCGACAAGACCAATCTCCCTTTCCTGTTGCGTTATCACTGGCTGAAACACCCCCAGATCATCAACCGAACTACGTCGCTATCGTTCGTGATTTGACTGAGGCACAGCGGTTGGAGAATGAACGGACCAACGCAGCGCGAGAACGAGAAGCAATGCGTTCTCAACAAATGAAAACACTAGCTGAAATTGCCACTGGAGTGGCTCATGAAATACGAAATCCTCTGACATCAATCAAAATGCTGATCCAGGCTGATCGACAACGTCTCGAAAAACAGGGAATGCCGTCAGAAGATCTTGAGCTTGTCGAGCAAGAGATCCGTCGGATGGAACGCTCCGTCAGCAGCCTGCTGGACTATGCCCGTCCTTCACAACCTGTGCGGAAAGTCGTTTCTCTCCGACAAGTACTTGATCGAACCAGGACACTTCTTGAAGGTCGGGCACGTGCTGCCCGGATTCGTCTCAACTTGGTTGATACAAATGACCTACTGGATGTTGTGGCTGATCCAGAACAGTTACAGCAGTTGTTTTTGAATCTTATCCTGAACGCATTCGACGCGATGCCGGACGGGGGAGAAATACGTATCGAACTGACTCAACAAGAGAACGATGCCCTCATCAGGATTATTGATGAAGGATCGGGGATCGCTCCTGACATTCTTGATCGTCTCTTTACTCCCTTTGTCACTAACAAAAAACAGGGAATTGGATTGGGACTCGGTATCAGCCGGCGTATCGCTGAAGCACATAAAGGAACGTTGACTGGCTTTAATGTCGAACAAGGCGCCTGCTTTGAACTTCGTCTTCCACTGACAGCCGACCAAGTACAGACAAAGGATGAAACATGCCCAAACTGTTAGTGATTGACGACGAAGCTTCTATTCTGCACGCTTTCAAACGTGCGTTCGATGAAGATGACATTGAACTCCTGACTGCAGAAACGGCTGCCGAAGGAGAAACATTGGTTGCAGAAGCCAGCCCCGATGTTGTCGTACTCGACCTGCGCTTGCCAGATAAATCCGGACTTGACTGTTTTAATCGAATACGTGAAATCGATCCCCGTACGCCAGTCATCTTCATTACTGGACATGGAACAGTCGAAACCGCTATTGAAGCGACCAAGGCGGGTGCGTACGACTACCTATTCAAACCTCTTGAACTGGATCAATTGAAGGAATTGATCGGCAAAGCGTTCCACTTGAGTCACCTGATTAAAGTTCAACCCGCTGTACCAGGAACCGATCCTGAAACAGGTACGGGCGAATCGATCATCGGACGCTGTGACGCGATGAAGGAGGTTTATAAAGCCATCGGTCAGGTCGCCGTGCAGGACATCAGTGTATTGCTGCTGGGAGAGAGTGGTACAGGTAAAGAGGTCGTCGCGCAGGCGATCTACCACCATAGCAAACGGGTCAACAAACCTTTTCACACAATTAACTGTGCAGCAATTCCAGAGGCTTTACTGGAAAGCGAAATGTTCGGACATGAGAAAGGAGCCTTCACCAGCGCGGACCGACAAAGAATTGGCAAATTCGAACAGGCCGATGG
>JAGQQC010000088.1 GCA_020426395.1 Planctomycetaceae bacterium | reverse complement strand
TAACCGGCCCGATGATTTTTATGGTTCCCATTACGATGCGTCTCTGGCAGTTAATAAACGTGAGCCGAAAGAATATCAGGAACAAGTCGAACCGGAATCATCTCAAGTTAACAGTACTCGAAATTCCGCGGGATCGAATTTAACCAGCCAGAAAAAAAGCAGACCCGTCGAATAGAAGCGAAGATAAAACTTCGACCGATTAAGTTGAGCGTCGTCGGGGATTTTGACTCAGTTATTGATTTATGTGAATTGAACTAAACTATGTCACCACGTACAAAAATAATCGTTTACATCGCTTTTGCCGGGCTTCTGCTGTACCAGGCTTCGGGGTACATAGAGGAGTCATTTGTGGGAGGTCCGAAAGCGGATCTTGAGAAGAGCGAAGAGAAACTGACGGATAAAATAAACGAATATAATCGCGTGATTCGTCTTGGTAGAAAAGCGAATGAAGAACTTCCCGACTGGGAGAAACAGGCACTTCCGGAAAATGTTGACCGTGCGAGTGCCCTTTATAAGAACTGGTTGCTGCAATTGGTCGATCGAGCGGGTCTCGATGGTAGCAAAGTGGAGGCCAACAATTCCGTATCGACCAAAAAGGGGGCCTATCGCGCTCTTACCTTTTCTGTGCGCGGCAAAGGGAACTTGCAACAACTCACAGCGCTGTTGTACGAGTTCTACCATACGAACCTGCTGCATCGAATCAATTCACTCAATCTGATTCCCTCTCAGAGTTCGGACCAGATTGATATTTCGCTCGCCATCGAGGCGTTGTCCATGCCGGGCGTCAAACGCGATCATTTGAATATTGACGAACCATCGGAACGACTCGCTTATAACGACGTTCTCGACTATCGTCCGATTATCACCCGAAATTTCTTTTCCGTCGGAGGGGAGTTCGATCCAGTCAACCTGACCCGGTTGTCGGGCATTACTTATTCCTCGATCACTGGACAACCCGAAGCCTGGTTTACCTTGGGGGCAACCGATGAACGGGTCGAATTGAAACCGGGAGACGAACTGGTTGTGGGAGATTTTACCGGGAAAGTCATCGAAATCGCCGAGTCCGACGTGATTCTCGAATCGGGCGGTTCCCGTTGGTTACTTTCCATCGGCGAAAATCTGGACCAAGCTTACGCGATTCCGACCAGCTTTTAAGTAGAACTCAATAGCTTGTTTGTTTGCTGGATGTCTTATTTATTTGGAATCCGGTTTAGGCCAAAGATCGACTTTAATCTTCTGCAGTTGGCCTTCACGTTCGATGATCAAGTCGAGCTGCTTTTGATCCGGGGGGACGGACTGGAGAGTCTCAAAGAATTCTTCCTGGGAAAGAGGCCAGACGTCGTTAACCGACCAGATGATATCGTTCTTCTCTAAACCGGCATATTGAGCAGGTGAACCCGGACGGACGCGGGTGATGCGGACTGATCCTGGTTCGGCTTTATCAACGTGCAGACTGATGCCCAGAAGCTGGGGTTTTCCATTCAGTCGAATGAGGACTTTCTTTCGTTCCTGAGAAGGAGGACGGATATAAGTGACTTCCACTGGGCTTTCTGCTTTTAGAACGAGTGATTGAAAGACCAGGGAACCGACTGGAAGATCTCCGAATTTCAGTATTCTATCCCCTGAGCGTAAGCCGACGCCCGCTGCCGGACTTCCGGCCAAAACCTGATTCACTTGAATGTGATCCTGGTTTCCTGATGTCGGCAGTGCTGTCAGACCGAGTCGATCTGGGTTTGTTCCATTTAAGGTTTGGATTCCACGTCGGATGAATTCCGTTTCTGAAGTCGACTCCGGTCGAAACGAGATGGATTCTGCTTGATCTGCTTCCTCCCATAACAGGCGAGCGGAGAAACAGGTGAGTTGAGTAATCCCTTCATAGTTGATTTTGTGGGCATCATCAGAAGGGCGGTGATAGTCTTCATGTTTTCCTGTATGCAGCATCAGGTAGGGAATCCGTTTACTGAAGAACGGAAAGTGGTCACTATCTCCTTTATTGTCCCAGTTGTAGACGAGGCGGAACGAGGGAGAATGATTGTGACGTACAAGTTGCCGTTGTAACCCGGTTGCGGTTCGCGTTCCGTAGACCTCCAGGCTGTTCGCTGTCAGGCGTCCGACCATGTCGTAATTGAAATAAAATTTGACCCTGTCGAAGTCGATCGTCGGATTGGCTATCCAGTGACGCGAACCGACGAGACCCCGTTCTTCTGCATCCCAGAATGCGAATAGAATGGATCGCTTTGGTTTTATGTTCTGTTCTGAAAAGGCCTGCGCCAGCTCCAGCAATAAAGACGTTCCGCTGGCGTTGTCATCAGCCCCGTTGTGAATTTGGCCAATCGGTCCCAGGCTGTTCTGTGAGTTTCCATATCCAACATGGTCGTAATGGGCGCCAATCATAATGACTTGATCGCGCAAGGCAGGATCGCTTCCCGGCAGTAGGGCGAGAATGTTCCGGTAGCCACTGCCGAATTCCTGGTAATAATCGTTCGATCCCGCAGCGGGTTGCAGGCCATATTTCTGCAGTTCGGAAACGAGATATCCCGCTGCGGCACGACCTCCCCGACTTCCGGATTCACGACCTTCAATCGAATCGCTGGCAAGAAACGTGATATGCCGTTTCAGATCGGCTTCGTCAATTTTGAATTGAGGAGACGTTGCCCAGAGAATGTCTACTTCGGTTTCAGGATCAATGATTTTTTCTGCCGCGCACAGACCAGCGGTGGAAAAGAGTAGTATTGATCCCAAAATAAGACAGAGTAAGAAAGCAGGGCAAGAATCAGATTTTAGTGGCAGACGTTGGTGTAAGTTCAAATGTTGTCGTTCAAAAGTCATTAATTGTCCTCTTGCAGCTTCTGTCAGATCATGAAGTCACTGACGATGTTGCCTGTTATACGGACTTATGTTTCCAGGAGGGGAATTCAATGAGCACCTTGATCGATCCGTCAGTTTTGTCACGAAAATGTTCATAAGCTTTCTGAATTTCAGAAAGAGAATACCGGTGTGTTAGTAAATGCGACACATCGACCCTTCCTTCTGAAATCCATTGCATGGCGAGCGGAAAATCTATGGAAAAATCTGGTTCGACACTGGTAATGACCGTCAGATTCTTGCGAAACACTTCTCCCCAGTGCACATTATCTATTGTCGTTGCTGGAACACCAAAGTAGACCATCGTTCCAAATTTTTTGATTAATTTTACGCATAAATTGAGCGCCTGATTTTGATGGCCCACGGCCTCAATCACGACATCCGCCATTGCACCATTCGTTAATCGTTTAACTTCTTCCACTGGATCCGTATCACCATTACAGATCACATGGGTTGCCCCCGACTTGCGGCTTGCTTCCAAGCGGGCGGGGATCGGATCGACCCCGATGATTTTACTTGCCCCGAGATTGCGTAACGCCAGATCAAACAATTGCCCAATCGGTCCCTGACCAACAACGACGACCGTCTTCCCAAGCAGGTTGGGAAGTTTTCGCAACGCATACAAGACGGTTCCCAGTGGTTGAGCCATCATGGCGATGTCTTCCGCAATGTTATCCGCCAGCGGAATTGCGCGCTCTTCGGTCAGCACGTATCGTTCAAAAAAACCAACCTGATAAATCGGCACGGCGAGAACTCGGTCGCCCGGTTTGAATTTCGTCCCGGATGTATCAATGACGGAGCCAATCATCTCGTGTAGCGAATGCCCGATCACCGGTGGATCAACTTCTCCGTTCATCGTGAAGAAAGGCATATCGGAACCACACAGACAGGCACACTCCGGCTGAAAGAGGATTTCTCCCCCCTTGTTGCTCAGTTGGGGTTCGTCGATTTCGATCAGTTCGATTTTATTAGGCGCGGGGATATGTCCTGCAAACAAGGGGCTGCTCCTGGTGGGGACGGGTGAGACGTTGAATGATAGTAATGAAACGGATAAGCCCGTTCATAATAACGTATATGACAAACAGATTTCAGATTCGAGGAGAGTCCTCGTTGAGAAATTGTGCTGACCGGATTTTCCTTACTCCGATTGTGCGGGGGCCGGGTAAGTCTGGAAATACCGGTTCCTTATCACAAAAGTGATAGAAATCCACCAAATTTCAAAAATGACACATTGTCAAAAAATGACGTCTTGTCTATTTTAGGGGTATGAATAGATCACCCCGTAAAGAACGTGAATGGAAAGAACGCGAGGCCCGGATTCTGGAGGTCGCGCGGCGGTTGCTCATGGAGCATGGGTATCTGGGGCTGAAAATGGACCAGATTGCTGCGGAAATGGAGTATTCGAAGGGGACGATCTATCAGCATTTCAGCTCCAAGGAAGATGTCATCATGGAGCTGGCCGCGCAGACGATTGAGAAGCGGTTGGAGCTGATGGCCCGGGCATCGGAGTACAAAGGTCGTCCGCGCGAGCGGATTGCGGCCCTTGGTGTGGCGGTCGAACTGTTTGTACGTCGGTTCGCGGATTACTTCCGTGTTGAGCAGATCATCCGGGCTGATTCGATCCGTGAAAAAGCGGCTCAGGAGCGGCAAGAAAAACTGACAGCGTGTGAACTCCGCTGCATGGGAATCGTTTCCGGGATTGTCCGAGACGGCATCGCGGCCGGAGATCTGACATTGCCAGAATTTTTGACACCGGAACAACTCACCTTCGGAATGTGGTCTCTTTCCTTTGGCGGGAGCAGCATAATCGTGACGGGGCAACTGGGTGAACTCGGTGTCGAAGAACCTTTTCAAGCGATTATTAACAACATCCAGATGTTACTGGATGGACTGAACTGGAAACCCCTCTCTTACGAAACTGACTACCCTCAAACGATGGAGCGAATCGCAGAGGAGATGTTCTCCGATCTGCTGGACGATGCACGAACCCCTTGATGTGACGTCGTGAGAAAATTTTTTCATTGTGTATTGACGGAAAGTCAAAAAATGACGTGGCGACTAATGACCCGACTCATCGCCTGCGGCTTATTCCTCGTCGCGGGGATTGCCTGGTTCTTGGCTGGGTCGACAGAAACCGAACAAGCAGACGGAATCGGCCGGGGACGGTTCCGATTTACTGGTCGTTTCCGCCGAGAAGCTGGTCCAGCAGACATCCTTTCGTAAAGAGCGAACCTTCACCGGGTTGGTCAAAGCGAAACGAGAGAGCGAACTCAGTTTTGAAGTGGCTGGGAAAATTGTGGAATGTCTGGTCGATGAGGGAAGCCGGGTTGAAGCGAATGCTCCCTTGGCGAAACTGGAAGCGGACCGCCTGGAAATTCAAAAGAAACAGACTAAGGCCCAATTAGAACAGGCACAGGCTCGATTAAACGAGTTGATTGCTGGTCCTCGCGTCCAGACGATTAAAGCGAAACGAGATCAGGTGGCCGAATTGACCGCCATGCGCGACTTAGCATTGGGCAAGAAAAAACGAAGTGACAAGTTATTTCAGTCTGGAGCAATTACTGATCAGGAACAGGATGAATATTACTACGACTATCTCTCGGTTGAATCTCGGCTTTCCTCGGCACAGGAAGAACTGAACGAACTGGAAGAGGGAACGCGGGAAGAGCAGATTACTGCACAGCAAGCGGTCGTCGACGAGTTGAATGCGGCTCTGGCATCAATCGAAATCGACCTGGAAGATACCGAGCTAAAAGCCCCGTTCGCTGGAACTATTGTCTCCCGTCAGATAGACGAGGGAGAAGTGGTCACTGCGGGCCAGCCTGTTTTCGAGCTGGTTGAGGATCAGGCATTAGAGGTTTGGGTGGGGGTACCGGTTGAGCAGACATCTCTACTGGCCGAGCAGACTGAATTCGAAGTCACCATCAACAATAAAAAATTTCCTGTGAAACGGACCAGCTTGATTCCCCGTTTGAATCGGGAAACGCGTACACAATCGGTCTTATTCCATTTTGCAGAGGATGCTCAAACGGATCACATCTATCCTGGTCAAATTGCGCGCTTTCATTTTGCGGAAACGATCCAGGAATCCGGGTTTTGGGTTCCCACGGATGCCCTGGTTCGGGGAACGCGGGGGCTATGGTCTTGTTACACGCTCGCGCCGGTTGAACCATTACAAACAACCGCGAAGAGGGCCACAATTTATGAATTAAAACGCCGGGACGTCGAGGAGTTATACACACGAGATGGAAATGTCTTCGTCACGGGGACATTACAAGCAGGAGACTTGCTGCTGACTCACGGGGCCCATCGAGTGGTGCAAGGAGATCGGGTCCGTCTGAAAGCGGAGAGCCGAAAATCGAAAAAGGAGAAAGACACCATTGAGCAGAGTGAAGGGGAATAAACAATGTCAACGTTGTTCTATCGCAATCCCCGGTTGCTCCTGTTGACGCTCGCGTTGATTACCGTTTCGGGTATCTTTGCTTTTCGCTTGCTTCCCCGTCTGGAAGATCCGGTGATGGCGGAACGCTTCGCCATGATCAAAACGGTTTTTCCCTCCGCCAGCCCGGAGCGGGTTGAAGCTTTGCTGACGGAAAAAATCGAAGAAGCCTTACAGGAAGTCGAAGAGATCAAAAATCTGGAGTCGACCAGTTCTGCCGGTTTTTCATTGATCCAGGTCGAGTTGGTCGATGAAGTCAGTTTCGATACGAGTGCCGAAGTCTGGTCGCGCGTGCGAGACAAGTTGAACGACATTAAACCGGAATTACCGCCGGAAGCAGAGGACCCTGTATTCGAAGAGGTGAACGCACAGGCTTACGCTTTGATTGTCGGGTTGGCGTGGGATCAGGATAGTGAACCTCGCTACGGAATTCTGCGACGGTTGACGGAGGAACTGGAGACGCGTCTGCGCGGAATTCCCGGAACGAAGGATATCGATTATTACGGAGAGCCGGACGAAGAAATCCTCGTGGAAATCAATCCGGTGGAATTGAGTTCTCTCGGCATGACAGCTCAGGAACTTTCTCGCTACATCAGTGAAAGTGACGCCAAAATATCGGCAGGTCAACAGCGGTCGGGAGAAGATGACCTGCTCATTGAACCTGATACTGAACTCGATTCACTGGAACGGCTCCGTCAGATTCCTCTGAAACAGAACGATCAGGGAGAACTTGTCAGTCTGGCTGATGTGGCCGAAGTCCATAAAGGAATTGTGGAGCCTGTTTCGAGTAAGGTTTATCTCGATGGACAACCTGCCGTCGCAATGGGAGTTTATGTCGAACCGGATCGGCGTATTGATTTCTGGGCTAATGAGGCCAAGGAAATTGTTGATCAATATGCGACAGAGTTACCCGCGGGGGTTAAGCTGAATCTGGTCTTTGATCAAAGTCGTTATACGGCCGACCGATTTGAAACGCTGATTGGGAATTTGATTCTGGGGGCTTCGGCGGTCTTTGTTGTCATTTTCGTTATGATGGGGTGGCGATCAGCGATCTTGGTCGGGTTGGCTCTTCCCCTTTCGTCTTTGATGGTACTCAGTGGAATGCGGTTCTGGGGAATTCCGATTCACCAGATGTCGGTGACGGGACTTATTATCGCACTCGGATTGTTGATTGATAACGCCATCGTTGTCGTCGATGAAATGAATCGTCGTCTGCATAAAGGAATGACGGTTTTGAATGCGATTCAGGAGACGGTTCGTCAATTAACCGTACCTCTGCTGGGATCAACATTAACTACGATGCTCGCCTTTATGCCGATTGCTCTGATGCCGGGGCCGGCTGGGGAATTTGTGGGATCCATTGCCTTAAGTGTGATCCTGGCGCTCTTCAGTTCCCTGTTTGTCTCGTTGACCATCATTCCCGCGTTGAATGGCTTGATCAATCGCGTTCAGAATCATCTGGAATCGAACGGTGATGTTGAACCAGCCAATGGGAATGGATCCATAACGCTCTCGACAGCACCACAACCACCCCATTTGCCTGAATACATGCAACTGAGCGGGAATGGTTCTCATTCGGAGAATATATCCCAGTCGAAACCGGGGGCCTGGTGGAAACAGGGTTTAAGGTTACCTCGAATCGCGGCTTTATATTCCTGGTTTTTACGATTCACCTTAAGGTATCCCGTGACGGGAATTGGTCTGGCTGTCATTGGTCCAATTATCGGTTTTGCCGTCTTTCCGCAACTGCCCGAACAGTTCTTCCCGCCCGCGGACCGGGATCAGTTTCACATCGAATTTGAACTCTCACCCCAGGCATCGCTCCGTCAAACGGAAGCGGCAGTGATGAAAGTGCGTGAGCAGCTCTTGGAGCATCCTGAAATTCTGAACGTCCACTGGTTTCTGGGGCGAAGTGCACCGAATTTTTATTACAACATCGTGCAGACCCGCGAACAGGCTTCCCGATACGGGCATGCAATCATTCAACTTGATTCTCCGGAAGGAAGCCGTGAACTGATTCAAAAAATTCAGCATGAGCTTGATCAGAACTGGCCTGGCTCTCGGACGATTGTCCGACAATTGGAGCAAGGGCCTCCTTTCGAAGCTCCTGTGGAATTTCGAATCTATGGTCCCGATTTAGAACAACTGAAGCAGTTGGGAGACGAAGCCCGCCGAATTCTGGCTAAAGCGGATCATGTCCTGCATACGCGGGCAGTCATTTCGGAAGATCTGCCCAAGATCGGTCTGGAAATTGACGAAGCCGAGGCTCGACTGCTCGGAATGAATCATACTCAGATTGCTCAACAGATGAACGGCGCGCTGGAAGGATATACGGGAGGTTCGATTCTGGAAGCAACCGAAGAGTTACCGGTGCGGGTACGAGTTTCAGGGAGTCGCCGAAGCCAATTAGAAGAAATCATGTCACTGGATCTCGTCAAACCGACAGGCGAAGTACAACAGGATACTTTGACGACGGTTCCCTTGTCTGTCCTGGCCAGTTCGCGATTACTTCCCGAATCCGCCGGGATCACTCGTCACAATCGCCGTCGGGTCAACACCGTACAGGGATTTATTACGGCCGGGGTCTTGCCGGCTGTTGTTGTCAGTGAGTTTGAGCAATTACTGGAACAAAATCATTTTCAGTTACCTCCCGGTTACAAAGCCCGGTATGGTGGGGAAGCTGCCGAGCGCGATACAGCGGTTGGAAATCTGATGGCTTCCGTCGGGATGTTGACTGTGTTGATGATTGCCACGCTGGTGCTCTCCTTCAATTCATTTCGATTGGCGGGTTTGATTATTATTGTGGCTATTTTATCGATTGGTCCGGGGCTTGGTTCTTTATGGTTAGCCGGGTATCCCTTCGGTTTCATGGCGATCATCGGAACGATGGGACTGGTGGGGGTCGCAATCAACGATTCCATTGTGGTGCTGGCCGCTCTGCGCACGGATAGTCGTGCACGGAATGGTGACATTGAGGCGATTCACCACATAGTGTTGGAAGAAACACGCCACGTGCTGGCGACGACGATAACAACGGTCGCCGGTTTTCTGCCATTACTCGTTGGCCCGGGCGGTTTCTGGCCACCGCTGGCGATAGCCATTTCTGGAGGAGTCTCCGCAGCAACCATTATGGCGCTCTTTTTGATTCCGAACAGTTACTTACTGCTGACACGTTTCTCGCCCGGCCGGTTTTGTGATGGTCGACGCTCAACGAAAACTGTTGAACCAAGTCGCTCTGTGGAACCGATACCACAGGCAGGAGTGGCCGTTACGGCGACCACTTAACACGTAACTGCAAGTTCAAGATTTGGTCGCGGCGAGCATGTCAGCGGCGTAGTTGCCGATCTGGTCGATGATCGCTTTTTTCTGATCAGGTGCCTTAGCAAGCGGTTCGAGTTGGCGGACGATGGCCGAACCGACGATGACTCCGTCGGCCACATCGCGGAGCATGTCGATTTGTTCTGGTTTGCCGATACCGAAACCCACAGCGAGGGGGAGATCCGTTTTTTCTCGCAACCAGCGCAATTGATCTTTGAGCTCGGGAGGGAGATCCTCACGAACACCGGTGATCCCCGCCACCGAAATGCAATAGACAAAACCACTGGCAGCAGCCAGGATACGTTCGACTCGTTCTGGTTTGGTTGTGGGGGAGACGAGTTGGACTAGATCAAGGCCATGCTTTTGAGACAGTTCAAAAAAAGAAGCCGCTTCGTCTCCAGGCAGATCGGGGACAATCATTCCGCTGAAACCTGCGGATTTCAGTTTGGTCAAAAATTCTTCGGGCCCAATGCGATAGATGATCGCGAAGGCCACCATCGCCACCAGGGGAGGAAGTTCCTCCGTTGGTAGTGCGGCCACCGTGTTGAAGATATCGTTGACGTGCAACCCTTTATCCAGGGCGCGAGTGTAAGATGCTTGTATCGTCGGGCCATCGGCGATCGGATCAGAATAGGGAAACCCTATTTCGATCAGGTCGCAACCTTGTTTACCAAGTTCTGTGATCAACTCGCCGGTAGCGGCTATGTCTGGATCGCCCGAAGTGATGAACGGCATGAATGCGAGCCGGTTTTCGGATTTGAGTTTTGTGAAGACATCGGAAATACGGGAGGAGGGCACGGTTATGATCCAGAATTATGGGAAATGAATGTTTTGTTTGAGAGTGCGAGGAGAAGGTGTTTTAGAGTTCCTGCCCCAGCAAACGAGCGACCTCGGTTACATCCTTGTCACCCCGTCCGGATAGGCAGACAACAATGATGTCGTCTGGTCCACGTTGTTTGGCGGCTTTTATGGTATGGGCAATGGCGTGCGATGATTCGAGTGCGGGAAGGATTCCTTCGAGCGTCGCCAGCTTCTTGAAGGCGGCCAGCGCTTCGTCATCTTCAGCAGCGACATAATTCACACGCCCCGTATCCTTCCAGTAGGCATGTTCCGGTCCGACCCCGGGATAGTCGAGTCCGGCGGAAATCGAATGCACGTCACAGGTTTGTCCGTCATCATCTTGCATGACGTAGCTGAAGCTACCGTGCAAGACCCCTTTACGACCGTAACTGAGCGGGCTTGCGTGTTGCCCTGGTTGCGGTCCACGTCCCCCAGCTTCGACACCAGTTAGTTGGACGGAGTCGTCTTCCACGAACGGATAAAACATCCCTGCCGCATTGGAACCACCGCCAACACAGGCGATCACTTCATCGGGCAGACGCCCGGTTTCTTCCAGACATTGTTGTCGGGCTTCTTTGCCGATGACTGATTGAAAATCCCGCACAATTTGCGGAAAAGGATGCGGACCGACGACTGAACCCAGGATGTAATGAGTCGTCTCGACCGAGGCCATCCAGTCTCGCATCGCTTCGTTAATCGCATCGCGCAAGGTTCTGGAACCGGTAGTGACGGGGCGAACTTCCGCTCCCATTGTTCGCATGTTGAAGACATTCAATTTTTGTCGGCGGATATCTTCCTCGCCCATGTAAACGACACAATCGAGTCCGAAGCGGGCACAGGCGACGGCAGTGGCGACTCCATGCTGTCCGGCTCCAGTTTCGGCGATCACCCGGGTCTTGCCCATTTGCCTGGCCAGCAGCGCCTGGCCGAGAACATTGTTGATCTTGTGCGAGCCGGTGTGGTTGAGGTCTTCGCGTTTGAGGAAGATCCGGGCGCCACCGGCATGTTCACTGAGCCGGATTGCCTCATACAGCGGCGACGGCCGTCCCGTGTAGTGCGTCTGCAGATCGTCCAATTTGTCGAGGAAGGCCTGGTCGGTGCGCGCCTTCTCGTATGCGGCAGTGACCTCTTCGATCACGGCCATCAAAGCCTCGGGGATGTAGCGCCCGCCGAAAATCCCGAAGTGACCACGGGCATCCGGGTCGTGTGTAGTCGGTTCGGCGACCGCCGTGCTGGCACGGGGCAAATTGGGGCGGGAGGTATCGGCCATTTCAGTACTCGACAGAGCCGGCTGGAATTTCAGCGGACCGGTTTCGGGCACGACGGATGAGCACCTGCGGTCACCAGTTCAGCCACCGCCCCGCGGGGATCGCCACTGGTCACCAGCCCCTCCCCTACCAGGACAGCGTCGGCTCCCGCTCCGGCGTAGGCCAGCAGGTCCGCCGGACCGCGCACTCCGGACTCGGCGACCCGAATGATGTTGGAGGGCAGTCCAGGTGCGATGCGTGCGAAGCAGTCGCGATCGACGTTCAGGGTCTTGAGATCGCGGGCATTGACCCCGATCACCTTCGCGCCGGCCTGAAGAGCGCGGTCGGCTTCCTCCTCAGTGTGCACCTCGACCAGCGGGGTCATGCCCAATGACTCGGTCCGGTCCAGCATCGACACCAACGCCGGCTGACTCAGCGCCGCAACGATCAGCAGCAGCATGTCTGCGCCGTGCGCCCGGGCCTCGTGGATCTGGTAGGGGCGAACGATGAAGTCCTTGCGCAGCACCGGAATGCTGACCGCCGCCCGCACCGCATCCAGATCGGCCAGCGATCCCTTGAAGCGCCGTTCCTCGGTCAACACGCTGATCGCCCGAGCACCACCGTTCTGGTAGGCGCGCGCCAATTCCGCAGGATCGGCGATCGGCGCGAGCTGGCCCCGAGAAGGGCTCGCCCGCTTCACTTCAGCAATCACCGCGATTCCCGGAGCGCGCAGTGCTGCCATGGCGTCACGCGGAGGAGGGGCCG
Organism: Planctomycetaceae bacterium; assembly: GCA_020426395.1. Taxonomy (GTDB): domain Bacteria; phylum Planctomycetota; class Planctomycetia; order Planctomycetales; family Planctomycetaceae; genus Polystyrenella. The sequence continues at coordinate 255 of JAGQQC010000088.1, read as the reverse complement.
CCTCTGCGGCTGCTCTGATTTCGGCCATGCTCACCCGCGCTTCGCGGGCGGCAACATCCGCACGGACCCCTTCAAGAATGGAGTCGAGAACGGTTGCCGAACTCGCCGAACTCATTGACTGCCGGTTCCCCTCTGGCGGTGCTGTGGGTGTGGGTTGATATCGCTGAAAGGGTAGCCGCCCAGTAGCTGGCATCCGTCACCGCCCCTCTGTGCTGGACTCTGACCCAGGTGCCGGGCCGGAACCGTCAGTCGGGT
>JAGQQC010000087.1 GCA_020426395.1 Planctomycetaceae bacterium | reverse complement strand
ACTGGGGATTTGTCCGACGTTGAAATGGTTAAAGGTGACACCTTGAATCCGGAAGATACTCGTAAACTGACTGCTCTTCGCCCAGTTGAAGTGAAAGAGGTCGATTGCCGGATACTCCTGGTCGAAGATGGGCCAGATAACCAACGTTTGATCTCGTTCATTCTGAAAAAGGCCGGGATTCAGGTTACGATTGCCGAGCATGGTGAGGAGGCCTTGAACGCTATCTATGGTCAATGGCCGCTGGAAAATAATCCCGGGGAATGGACATTGGAATCGAGCCCCTTTGATTTGATTCTGCTGGACATGCAGATGCCCGTGATGGATGGCTACACAACCGCCAAAAATTTACGGGAATTGGGGAACCGAATTCCGATTATTGCTGTCACTGCTCACGCCATGCAGGGAGATCGGGAAAAGTGCCTGAATGCAGGATGTGATGACTATGTAACGAAACCGATCAGTAAACCGTTACTTCTGGAACGAATCCGACATCACCTGGAAACCTCCCGGGCTGAAATGGAAGCTTCCTGAGCCACCCCTGAAAATGGTCTGTTCATCTGGTTTGTGTGGTGTGAATATAGATGAGTTTTTTGACCAAATTTATGGCCTATTAACGAGAGAACTTGCTTATTTTCTCTCTGAAACCCGTTTTTGTAGACCAAAACGGGATATTCTGCTGTCGAAAATCAGGGCGCCGCGGAAATAGGATTTGCGTAAGTCGAGAAGTTTCAACATAATAAGAGAATTGAGTTTGCACTTCGTTCTCAGGACCCTTCGATTTGCTATCCGGGTGAATCGGTTTTTCACCTGAAAGAAGTAACGGACGGCAGGCTTGGTGCACACTATTGGTTCGACAGGGGAATCAAAACCAGTCCTTCCTGCTCCGGCTGGAACATTTTACAGTTGGAACATCATCGAAGGATTTTGGTAAAAGAAAACCTGACGGCTATCAGTCTTTCTATATTGAGTTCATTTTATTTGTTCCATTTCCCTCCACTGAAAATTCCAGTCACTTGTGAGGGTCGTTCATGTCCGCTCCACATTCCCCCGACAATAAAGCCGCTGTTTCTTCTAAAGATTCTCGTAAAGAAGTTCAGAAATCAAAGCCTTCTCCAGGTCAGACACAAATTAATGCCCTGGGAGCTACGGTGATTGGACCCGTGGATTCTACTGCAGAGACGAAACCGACTATGCCGGATACACCTCCTCAACCACAAACTCCCACGCCCGCTAAAAGCGGTTCGGGGGCAGAGAAAAAATCCTCACCATCCAAGTCGTCTCCAGATAAGAAAGCGACCCAATTGGGAGACTTCCGTTTGCGGAAGCGGTTGGGTAAGGGAGGCATGGGAGAAGTTTTTCTGGCTCAGCAAGTCAGCCTGGATCGACCGGTTGCGATTAAAACCTTGTCGAAAGAACTTGCCAAGAAGCCTGACTTCGTCGAACGTTTTCTACGCGAAGCCCGTTCGATGGCTCGATTGCATCATCCTAACGTAGTGCAGGTTTATGCTGCTGATTCCTATAAGGGGATCAACTTTGTCGCCATTGAGTATATCGATGGCTATAGCATGCAGAACTGGATGGACCAATTAAAACGGTTGAGTGTTGGAGATTCTCTGCATGTGATTCTGGTCTGTGCCCAGGCGCTCAAGCAGGCTCATGATCTCAACATGATTCATCGAGATATCAAACCCGATAACATCCTGATTACTTCCAAAGGGATTGTTAAAGTTGCCGACTTTGGTTTGGCGAAGGCGATTGATGAAGATGTTTCGATGACCCAAAGTGGAACCGGTCTCGGAACGCCTCTTTACATGGCTCCAGAGCAGGCCCGGAATGCGAAACATGTTGACTTACGAACCGACATTTACGCCCTCGGTTGCACTCTGTATTACTTCTTAACGGGAGAACTTCCCTTCAAGGGGAAAGATACACTCGAATTGATTCTGGCTAAGGAAAAAGGGACGTTCAAAAGTACCCGTCAGATAAACAGTGAAGTGCCCAGTCGTCTTGATTTGATGATTGATAAAATGCTGGCCAAAGATCCGAAAGATCGATACGCCGATTGTGCTCAACTGGTGAGTGATTTGGTCGGCTTAGGTTTACACTCTTCCTCTCTCAGTTTCATCGACGGAGCCATTGAGAATGCCGGTATTGGACATCCCAGTAGTATGGGCATGGCTAGTCGTGGGGCGTTGACTCAGGCACCCGCAGGGCGTACGGCCGTGAACACCCAGGCTGGCACCATGCCGGGCGGAATGCCGCCTGCTTATACTCCCCCCACATCCGCACGTGATGCACAGCAAACGCAAATATCCCAAACGATGGAGACGGCGGCAGACAAAACCTGGTATGTTCGCTTCGTGGATGCCCAGGGAAAATCAGTACTCAATAAATTCTCGACTGAGCAGGTCATTAAGGGAATCAAAGCGGGCATGTTTGATAAACGAGCCCGAGCACGGGAGGGAAACAAAGGGCAGTTTGTCCCTCTGACGCAGTATATCGAATTTCAAGGCATCATGCATCAGCGAATTGCGCAGGATCACGCTAATAAACAGGGACAGCATACTGCGAAACAGTATGAGAAATTGGCGCAACAGTACGACCGCCAAAAACGCTGGAAGTGGCTCAGAAATCTGTTCCAGGGAATTCTTGGCGGTGCCGGTTTTCTGATTTATCTCGTAGTCATTCTGGTTATATTGGGAGGCGCCTGGGTTGCTTTCCTGTTCAGTGAAGATTGGCTTCCGTGGCTCAAAGGAATGCTGGGGCAATAAGCTTACCACGTTTAATCTTTCTTTTTGGACTGAGCCAGAGGATGAAGGCTTGATGTCCCTTTTGCTTTTCCGTAACAGATGAGGATGATCTGTCTGCATTTTTCCTCTCCGTTCGTGGATTTGATTTCCTCTCCCCAGCGATGGGCAGATGTCCTACAATGAGACAGACTGCTTCAAATTGATTCCGGATCGTCGTGACAGGGTTGTTTCCAGGTTCATGAAAATCATTACTTCCTTTTTTGCTGTAATCCTGCTCTTGGGTGGAATATTCCTGAGTCATGTTTTTGCAGATGAAGTCCGTCTAGAAAACGGGTTTATTCTGAAAGGGGAGAGCAAGCTGCTGCGAAGTATCGACAACTATGTTGTGCGAACTTTTCAGCAAGATGTGGGGGAGGGGAACGGACAGTTTAAGTATACCCCTATTCTGGAAGTGAATGACCAAATCCGGAAATACTATCTGGCGGACGACCTGCTGGCCGTCAATGGGCTCAACATCGAAAAAGAAGTCCTCTCCGCTTACGACATTTTCAAAATTCCACAGGTAAAATCGGGGCGAAAAAAGTTTCGCCTGCCGACCTTACGAGGAATCGGAAAAATCACTTCGTTTGACGAACAAGGTCAGAGAGAGGTGACGATCCATACCAGCCAGGGGGATATTCAAGTCATTCAGGGAATTACTTTTCTGCATCCCAGATATATCAAGGTCGAAGGATTGAACTACGACTGGGATGTGACGCTGAGCACAGACGTGCTCTCTCCCGAGGTGTTGCGATCGCTGCTACTTTCTACTGTGGATAAAGATGATCCCAAAATGCAGCGTTCGATTGCCCGTTTTTACCTCCAGGCGGATCGGACTTACGAAGCATACCAGTTTCTGGATGAACTTGAGAAAATTTCGTCTGATGGAGGCGAACAATATGCCGACGTGCGTCTGGAAGTACGCAAGCAATTGGCGATGCAAATTTTCAATGAAATCCAGCAGCGACGGGAACTCGGTCAATATGTCCTTGCCTATCAAGCGGCACGTGCTTTTCCCCGAGACGACATTCCTCCCGAGTTGTTGTTCGAAATTGATGAGTTCCTGAAGCAGTATGATGTCGATATAGAGCGTTTGAATTCTGTTCCGTTGACATTAGCCGACTTGCAAAGTCAATTGCAAAATCACGAGGCAGATCCGCAGCTTAATCTCATCCGTCGACTTGTCAGTGAAGAAATGTCGATGGCGTCTCTTGCGCGGTTGAACTCTTTTTTCGAGTTGCAGTCGGATGCCAAGTTGACCGCAGAGCAGAAACTGGCATTAGCCTATTCAGGGTGGCTATTGGGATCAGAAAATGCCGTTGATGATTTGCAGCTTACCTTAAATCTCTGGGAAGCTCGGTATCTGATTTATGATTATCTGAGAGCCTCTGAACATAGTGCCGAATTGGTGACCCAGATCAAGGCAATTGAAAGTATCAATGCCGAGCGGTTAACGTTGTTGTTGCAACATTTGCCGCCCGTTCCTCAAGCGACCCCTTTTACGGGGGGAACCCGCTATGAACTGGAGTTGAACGACCACCTCGGAAACCAGATGCAGTATACGGTGCTGACTCCCTTGGAATATTCCCCGTTTCGACAATATCCCGTCCTGCTTGCATTACCACCGACTGGTGTGGATCCGCAGATGTTTCTGGAGTGGTGGGGAGGTAGTGCGGAGAAAACTGGAGAAACGTTGAAGCGAGGTTATCTTCTCGTGGTACCGCAATTCCAGGCCGCAGCCGGATTGCGTTATAACCACAACCTCATAGAGCTGGAGAGGATCCAACAAACAATTCTGGAGATACGTCGGCAGTTCTCGGTCAATTCGGACAAAATCTTCATCGCCGGAATTGGTGATGGAGGTGATGCCGCCATCGATTCCGGTATCTTGCACCCAGATATCTTCGCGGGAGTCATCAGCATCCGGGGACGCCATGCAGAGGATGCACTCCATTATTGGAAAAATGGATTCCGTCTACCCTGGTATCTGGTCGGTGGTGAATACGATGGCAGGGAAGTGACCTTGCTGAACAAGATGTTCCAGCAGAACAGCAATCTTATTTATGCTCAATACCCGAACCGGGTTTCAGAATGGTATCGCGAGGAGCAAGAACGATTGTTTGACTGGATGGAACTGCAAAACCGAAATCTGGATCAACTGGAAATCTCCTACGAGGCTTTTCTACCACAGGATGAAATCAAAGTCGACTGGATTGAATCCCGGGGATTGGAAATGCAGTTGGCCAAATTGGCTTCCCGTCGTCGGACGGTACCACTCGAAGCCAAGTTAACCAGTCTCAAAGGAGATCATACTACGCTGCAGGTGACTAAGACGTTAGGGACCGGGCATACGTTCTATATCTCTCCACGCTTACATGACTTTGAACAGGAACTGATCCTGAAAGTGAAAGGGCGTCAGAAGCTGAAGGAATTCATCGAGCCCGATTTCGAAGTCATTCTGAATGACTTCCGCACCCGCTATGATCGCCAGCAAATCTACTGGGCGAAGTTCGAATTTTAAGCCGAGGTCTACTTTAGGAAGACTATTTTCTTACGGCCGAACCTGATCGATCAACTCGGTCAATCCGTTCACGATGTTATCTTCGATTTCATCTCCCCAGCGATTCGCGGGCAGCCCGTAGACCATCATCGAGCTGTGTCCTTCATATCCCAAGCGAACCTTGTCCTCTTCGAGAACGCGCAGAGATGGAATGTAGGCAGGGACATCGTTGCAATAACCGGCGACCCAGGTTTCTGTGCCGAACATATTTTTGAGCCCCAGGGAATAATCGACGGTCACTTCGCCTCCAATGGTTAACCAAAGTTGCTTGTCTCCCAATTCCCAAGCTTGAATTGGGAGCGAGTAAGAGGTAATGAAGGTTTTTTCTGCGTCCATCTCACTTAAAAGACGTTTGGCCCAGCGTCTTTGATATTCTGCCCGTTTGCTGTTATCAACGATGTCGACCAATTCCTGTCGAGTTGGTTGATCTGCTAACGGAAGTTCCACGAACGAGTGGGTGGTTTCCAGTTTAGCGGGGAGGGTTGTCAGTCGGTCATCACTTTCAAGAACCTGATCCACAGCAGTCGCCAGTTTTTCTCCATAGATGGTCAATAAACCTTCATCGCGACGTGGAAGAGGATTCTGGTCTCCACCACACCCCATGTAGAAGAGGGCAGCAACGCCCGGATGATTTTTTTCAAACGCTGACTGAGCATATCCGGCGTAATCTCCATGCCAATAATTGTCGCTCATCACGGTGTTATGACAGGCGTAACCAAAAACAACGGCGGTGAGTTCGTCATTGGAATTATAAACGGCCAGGATTGGCACGTCGTGGTCGACTGGACCGTTTAACTTTTTACCTCGTTCTCGAATCGCAGGGACCTCGGCTTCTCGATTATTCCGACGGTTTACTGCGAAGTCAGCCGTGCCATTTCCCGCTTTGAGGGTTGCCGGGGCCAGTCGATTAATCGCATCGTTGGCCAAAGTGACTAAGGTCGCTTCGAGCTTTTGGGAATATTCCTCGATCATCGTGCGCTGGGCATCATCCAGCGGATAAATATCCAGCAGAGCTCCACGTAAGACAGGGCCACTATGTGTGTGCGAGCTGTTAAGCATGATTTGTGCACGGGAAAGCTTTAACTTTTCTTCCAACCGTGCGCAGACATTGTTATAGATAGTTTGAGGGATCCCCAGCAGATCGGTGCTATAAATCACGGCCTGGTGCCCGTTCTCGTCTTCAATGGCGACAACCTTGACCCATAGATCCCCTCGCGTTCCTTTGGCAGGTTCACTTCGACTTCCGTAACCCGCCATCCACATTTTTTGTTCGGGGGTAATATTCGCTTCGGCAATGCCGGCTTTCCAGCCTGCGTAGACTTCTCCTGTTCTTCCCAAAAACGAAACTACAAGCAGCAGGCTGAAGAATGAAGTCGAGAGACGAACAAAGCGTGAATGAAGCATATCTAGCGGACCTGATTAAAATGAAAGAGATCGAATTGAATTCGTAAAATGAGAATGGCCAACATGCAGGATTACTGCTTCTCAGTGGTGGAAACTTCGGTTACGAGTTGACGTATTCCGTTCATCACGGTTTCTTCAACCGTGGGAAGGAAAGGAGTTGGCGTTAACTGATGAATAATTCCTGAACGACCTTCATAACCTCCCTCCAATAGAACACGCTGGGAAGGGAGGTAGGCGAAGACATCGTTGTTATAGCCAGCTACCCAGACCATCTGGCCTCCGAACTCGAACTGACAGAGCCGTGCGTAATCGAGAACGGTTTCTCCACTGACGAAGACAAATAACAGGTCATCGCCAAATTTGGCGACATTCAGTGGACAGTTCTGTGTCAGGTCAACTTGGCCCTGCGTCTCAATTTGTTTGAGCAGAAAATTTGCCTTCCGGGAAGTGGTTGATTCGTTTCCTCCTTCGGCATGTTTTCGCAAAGTATCCAGGGGAGGGAGGGGTTCAAGTTCCAGTGTCACCTCGGTTGCAGCGACTTGAAGTTCTCCCGTAATGGCCAATTGTGGGCCATGCAGGCCTGTAAGAACGGCATCGGCCAACTCGCGACCATGTTGTTTGCAGTAATTAAGGCCATTGGGGCCGTGTCGAGGATACGGGTTTTGATCTCCTCCGCATCCCATTACAAACATTGCCTGGGCTTCCGGGTACTGTTCTTCAATGTTGTACTGAGCGAACCCGGCGTAATCGCCACAGAACTGATAGAAGGCGAGAGTCGTATTGTGGCAGGCATACCCAAAGAGGACTCCGCGTAATTTCGCTTGATTATCGGTTACTTTTAGAACAGGAACGGTGTTATCCGTGATTCCTGCATCGTACCGTTGGTTGATAAACTCGCCTTCCTCGGTAGGAAACCGGCGGCTTTTTCCGAAGTAGGCTGCAGACTGGCTGAGGCTCAATTGAGCGGGCTGTAAATCATCAATCGCTTCGCCCACAATTTGAACCAGTTTAGGTTTCAACTGATGATCGATGTAATCAACCAGGTCCGCTTCTGCTTCATCCGTTAGATGGTGGAAGACGCGGCGTTCAGCGCAAATTTCCGGAGCACAGTGAGTATGCGAGGCATTGATCACAAGTGATTCGCGTCCCAGTTGCCACTTGGCTTGAGATGCTTCCAGCACATGTTCATAAATCTCGGGGGACATCGAACCGAGATCGGTTGTGATCAGTACGAATCGAACTCCATTGGGTGATTTGAAAGCGACCGCCTTTGCGTAAAGGTCGTGGACTTTTCCCTCGGCGGCGTGGTCCCGGGATCCGTACCCTGAGAGCCAGACCGGTTTTTCAGGGGTAATGATGACCTTGGAAAAACCAGCTTCCCATTCGGCTGCCAAGAGCGGAATGCTGCCTGTGATCAGCATTAAACAAATAAAAGAACGGCAGATCAGCGTTAACATAAAATTCCTCGGCAGGCAGAAGAGGCATGGGCAGGAAACAGTCGGTGATGACCTTGGATAGATTTAGTCTATCAGTTGTTTCAGGGAGACGGAATGCATAAACCGGGGCTGATGAGTTGAAATCTCTCGCATGATTTCCGACTCTTGAGCTGAGGAAGGTTCCAGAATGACGGCCAGAAATTCTTCTTTATCGACACGGCAATAGGTTCGGAGGACGAGGACCATACCCGTCTGATTTGCGAAAATTTCTGTTCCCTGTTCGCCTGTGGGGGACGAAATACGACCTAGACAGTCTCCCTCTTGAACGAAATGACCGAGTTCAACTTCTGGTTTCCATAATCCACCGATGGGAGCCGGATGATTAACCTGCATGTGGCCCGCACCTTCCCTGTCATCTTCAATTGTCAATTGGACATGCTCTTTTGCGGTTCCGTGATCAATTGTGGGAAGGTCACCCTGCAGCAGATTTAATTCCTGAAGTATGTTCAGGCAGCCTTGTAAATAGGCTTGCACTCCGCCGGGAGAACAAGTTCCGCCCCCGAGATATTCCGTATAAATGGCCGGAATCCCTGCATCCCGAGCGATCGATAACGAACGTCCTTCTAAGCGGGAGGTGGTTCCCCAAACGACCGGTAATCCAAACGCCAGGGCCATTCGCCGTGAGGTGTCGAGAACTTTAGGATCCGGATGCAACATGTATCCTGCAAGCGGATAAACGGCGATCTTTGTTCCGCCTGTATGCAGGTCGATATAGTAATCGGCTTGACGAATTTCAGTGGTTAATTCAGCGGCGATTCGTTCGGTAACGGATCCCGATTGCGAACCGGGACAAGTGCGTGCAAGGTCTTTATTATCCTCCGCAACCCGATCTCTCCGCATAAAAGCGGGTTCATTGACAATGGGGATGAGCGTGACCCGGCCATGTAGATTTTCAGTGTATGCAGGAAGGAGTTTCCCTAATTGTTGCAAAGCCACCATCGGTTCAAATTCGTCCCCGTGGACTCCTCCCGTAATCAAGAGATGTGGACCTGACTGTTGGCCGATGATTTCAATTTTCGGAAGGGGCATGGTCGTCCTTTGATTCCCTGATGGGGGACATGGTAGGATGAGAGTTCCAATAATCATGTAACGAATGAAACCAGTATAGAAATAGAGTCACAACGATGGAAATCACGCTGGAGTTGATCCGGGAGAAATTTTACACGGCCGTTTTATGTGATGTTCTGGACGAACTCGGGTTTCGACATCAGTCACCCCGTCTCGATTTACGACCACTGACAGTAGAACGGCCTCTCGTAGGACGCTGTAAGACAACGTTGTGGATGGAAATGGCGCATCAGGATCCGAGTCCCTATGAGCAGGAACTGCTGGCCGTTGATTCCTGTCAACCCGATGATGTGATTATCGCCGCAGCACAGGGGTCCCGCCGATCAGGAATATGGGGAGAGCTTCTCTCTACGGCTGCTCGGAATCAGGGGTGCGTCGGTGCTTTGATTGACGGATGTGTTCGTGATGTTCGCCAGATGCGGGCGATGGATTTTCCGGTGTATGCGATTGGGACATCACCGTACGACTCGCAACATCGTCAGCGTGTTGTTGATTTTGACGTGCCGGTTGAAATTGACGGGGTTTCGTTTGTACCTGGCGATCTCGTTATGGCAGACATTGATGGAGTGGTCGTTGTTCCACAGGGAGTAGAACATAAAGCCTTGAAAGCAGCCTGGGACAAAATCAACGCCGAGAATATTACCCGCGACGCAATCAAACAGGGTATGAAGGCAACTGAGGCGTATGAGAAGTATGGCGTGTTGTGAGTTGATAGGCACTCGTTAATCTCAGCAATCGAACCTGTAGGAAACTTGATTATGTCCGTACATATTCCGATCCCGACGTTGTCCATTGAATCTTGTGAAGAGCGACAAGCTTATCTGACGCAGTTGATCGAAGAGCAAAACCTGGATGCTGTGTTAATCGGCAATCCTCGGCATGTGCACTACTACACCGCGTATTGGGAACGCCCGTTCTTCTCGCCGCTGTTCCTGCTCACCCGCGATGGTGTACGGACATTGGTGATTCCTTTTGAATGTGACTGGCCGACTGCGGTAGATGTGAAAAAAACATATACATTCAACAAGGTGGCAACGTTGGTGGAAGATCAACTTGCGAATAGCTTGCACGAATTGGCGGGCGAACTGTCGGGTGTGAAAAAGTTGGGAGTGGATTTTGGGATCCGTCCGGGGCTTTTACCTGCGCAGAAGGCAGAGCAGATTGATCTTTCTGCTGCGATTCTGAAACAACGGCGGCGAAAATATGCGGATGAAATGGATCTATTCAAGCGACTGTATCAAACAACGGAAGCGGCTTATGGCTATGTGCGCGAGCACTTACGGGTGGGGGTGACTGAAGTGGAATTGTACGCCGGGATGATGGAAATTCTCGGGAACCAACAGGGAGAGCACTTTGGTTTCTTCGGAAATGATTTTCGGTTTGGGGAAGGGGGAGGCTTGCCTCGCTATCGAGAGGCGGAATCGGGGCAGATTGCGGTGATCGATCTGGGAGTAGAATGCCGGGGGTACCGGAGTGACATGTGCCGCAGTTTTGCCGTTGATACGATTTCAGCAGCTCAACAAGATGCCCGTGAGCAGATTTTAGAGACTATTCGGATGGTGGAAAGAACGGTGCGGCCGGGTGTCAGTTGCCGTGAGGTTTATGAATCGGCCTTTAATAAGTTGAACGGCCACCGGGGTTGGGAGTTTCCGCATCACCTGGGGCATGGCTTAGGCCTTTCTCCTCATGAAGCTCCGCATCTCAATCCGGAGTGGGATGAGATCTTCGAGGTTGGGGATCTATTCACTGTGGAACCTGGTTTGTATCACGAAGAACTTAAGGGGGGGCTGCGAATTGAGGAAGTTTATTTCCTGGGTGAATCGGGTTTGGAAAAACTGACAACGCTACCAACGAAGTATTGATCGACCGTCCTTCTTTCTCCAACAAGCAGGAGAGGCAATAAGTAAGTGTATTAATCCGGCGATGGAGAATTGATCCGAGAATATTCTCTTGTCGAATGGGGAGGTTCTCCGGATAATGAAAACGGTTCGGGCTCCTGTTCGGAATTTGAACTCATCCTGAAACCCGGTTGCGACTGTTGAATACGAAACGATCTTAAAAACGTGGTTCTACGCCGCCCCAAGTCGCAACGTCATAAAGTGACACATACTAGATAGAGGAATGATGATGTTAAAACAGATCGCGATTCTGAGCGCGGGAATTTTTCTCGTCGGTCTTTCGATGAGTGTGACAGACGGAGCTGACTGGCCCGGCTTTCGAGGATTAAAAGCCAATGCCGTTGCGACGGACGGTGATTATCCTACTGAATGGAGTAGCGAGAATAATCTGAAATGGAAAGTCGAACTGGGCGGCGATGGAAATGGCAGTCCGATTGCGATCGATAAATATGTGTATGTCACTTCAGCGAATAAGGATGGTTCTGATCGGACATTACATTGTTTCGACCGGAATACAGGCGACGAACTTTGGAAGAAAGTGGTACATGCTGACCCGGACGAAGAAACCCATCAAACCAACCCGTATTCGGGAACGACTCCTGCTGCCAATGCCGATTGTGTCGTCGTCTGGCACGGAACGCCCGGAATCTACTGTTACGATCATGCTGGTAACGAACTGTGGCATAAAGAATATTCCCCCGTCAAACATGTCTGGGGTTACGGCTCTTCGCCTGTCATTTATAAAGACAAGGTGTATTTGCATTATGGTCCTGGTGAAGATACTTTTCTGCTCGCACTCACTTTGTCTACAGGTGATGAAGTCTGGAAAAAGATCGAATCGGGTGGGGCCAACGATTTAAGCGGTAAAAAAGTTGGTTCCTGGAGTACCCCCGTCATTGTCAACGCGGGGGGGAAAGAGCAGTTAGTTTGTAGTATGCCGAGCCGGGTAATCTCGGTTGATCCCGCGACAGGGAAGGAATTCTGGTTTGTTGAAGGTCTTCCCAGTGAACGGGGGGATTTAGTTTATACCTCAACGGCGGTTGCGGATGAAATCGGAGTCGCAATGGGAGGGTACAAGGGACCCGCATTGGGCTTTACGTTGACTGGTAAAGGAGATGCGACCGAAAGTAACCGCATTTGGTATGCACCTGATCGTCAACCGCAACGGATCGGAACCGGTGTGATTGTCGACGGATACATGTACATTGCCGATGCCGGTCCAGGGATCATTCAGTGTGTGGATATTAAAAATTCAGGGGAGGAGCAATGGAAGACCCGTGGTACGGACGACTATTGGGGCTCCACAGTCATGGCCGGGGGGAACATTTATGCTACAGCTAAAGATGGCTCCACAATTGTGTTCACTCCTGATCCTGATAAATTCAAAAAGGTCGCAGTGAATACATTCGATGAACCTTCCAATGCGACCCCCGCTTTTTCGAATGGGCAGATATTTCTCCGCACGAACAAATCACTGTGCTGCGTTGAAGCAGAGTAAATTGTGATTTCAATTTGAAATACGATGAGAAAAGCCAGGGTTGAACT
>JAGQQC010000086.1 GCA_020426395.1 Planctomycetaceae bacterium | reverse complement strand
ACTTGATTACAGCGAGCCGAAATCTGTTCCCGCCGAAATGTCCAAAAGGTCGTTCCATTCCCCTTTTGTGAAGTTTCGGTCTATCCCGTGTTCAGTCGGTTACCGGCTGTTTTCGCAGAATGCACATAGACTCCGTTTTCCAGACCATCTGGTGTTGGATGTTCGCCGTGCTTCTGAGAGCAGCACCTCCGAATGGAATCGATGGTATTTATTTGCACTTGAACAAACACAATCCCGAGCTTCTTCAATTAATAACCCTCGCCTGAAGAAAGCAGGCCCCTCGAAGCTCAAGTGGGATATAGCTCCAGAAGGAATCGAACAATGATCGCTGAAAACGAAAACGATATGCTGAAACTGGTTCTGGCTGCACAGCGTGGAGATCACGATGCTGCGAACGAATTGGTGAATCAGTTTGAACCAATGGTCTTCTCGGTTGCATTGAAACGACTGCGAAATCGGTCGGAAGCTAGCGAGGTCACACAGGAAGTCTTCATTCAGGTCTTCCGTAAGCTGGACCAACTGCGAGAGCCCGAGCGGTTCGCGGGTTGGATCAAGAAAATCGCCGTCCGGATGTCAATCAACCGGGCTGTGCGTAAACCACCCGAGACATTGCAGAGCAACGAGACTTTTCAGGCACTGAAAACGGATCCTTCAAACCCGCTTGAAGATATTCTGCGGGATGAACGAGCCGATCAGGTCCGGGGAAGCTTGAGTCGACTGCGAGATCTCGATCGGAAAACGTTGATTGCTTTCTACTTCGAAGGCCAGTCCTTGAAAGAGATGAGCGATCAGTTTGAAAGCCCGATCGGTACGATTAAACGTCGATTGCACACGGCTCGAAATCGACTGAAAGAAGAACTGCTGAATGGCAGTGCCATCTAAGTGACGCGATCCTTTCTGCTTTGGCGGGAAGGATCGCGTTCCCGTGCGCTGACGATTGTTTTGCTGCCCTACTTTTCACCCATCTTAAAAATAGCTCGTGTACTGATCCTTAATCGCCTTAATCCCCATATTGATCAGCTTTGTGTCGCTCGCCGGAGAGACCAGCCGGCAGCCCTTCTCGACCAACATGGCTGCATGTTCGGGTGAGGCGGTCACGGCTCCCCAATGCTTTCCATGCTTTTTACACGCCGCCGCGACTTTATCGATCGCCGCGATGCATTTTTCGTGGAACAAGTCCCCCGTCACTCCGAGATTCTGGCTTAAATCAGCGGGGCCTACAAATAGCAGGTCAACTCCATCTATTGCCGCAATCTCATCCACTTCCTCAACGGATTGCGTCGTCTCGATTTGGATCGCCAGGAAGTTTTCCCGGTTTGCTTTCTCGCAGAATTCGGCCATTGGAATCGTGGCGTATTGGCCATCCCACCCACTGGTGTTCAGACCCCGATATCCCCGTGGGTAAAATTTAGTCCACTTTACGAATTCTTCGGCCTGTTCGGCAGTGTGGATCTGGGCCGCCATGACTCCGCCGCCCCCGGCTTCCAGGCATTTCGTCACCAGGGCGTAGTCTGTCGGAGCGATGCGGACAAAGCAGTCCAGTCCCTGGCTGCGGCTAGCCAGCGTCATCACTTCCAGGTTCTCGATCGACATCCCGGCATGTTCATGATCGAACCAGACTGCATGGAAACCCTGATTAATGCCAACCATTTGAATCAGGTTATAGTGCGGAACGCGACCGACTCCAATCGCGACGACCATTTCGTCATTATTGAGACGAGTTTTAATACTGTGCATAACTTTTTTTTCTGAATGTGGACGTGGGTATCAGACGCATTACTTACCTGGTATTGGACAGTAAATAGCGTCTGGTCGTCAACAAACAGGTGGTGGGAATCAAACGGCTAAGGCCAAGATGACTCCACCAGATACCAGTAGTGACCCGCCTTGAAAAAAATCGGGTGAGTTTCTTTAGAACTCAGGGTTGAATGCGGGCGTAGAAGCTTCCGCGGGCATTTTGGGGAGTTTCGTTGTAGGTTTCAGCGATATTTCCCCCGGTAAACGTACCGGCAATTCCGTCGCCAGTGATTTCCGTAATTTTAATCTTCAATTTCACTCCCCCTTCACCATCAATATGGTGATAGACCGTTCCTTCCTCGGAGTGGGCAGCGTAGAAGTTCGCGTTGATTTCCTTATCAACCAGCGAACCGAGGGTCGGTTCCGTCACCTGGGCGTAGATCAAAAAGGAGGGGAATGTTTCGTCCTCTACGGTTTCGTAGGATTTGATTCGCAGGATATTCGGTCGCGTACCTGAGTCGAATTTGTCGAATTTCGCGTAGCAGGAATTGGTTTTGATTGCCGGATTCACTTCCATCGAGAAAAAGGGAGATTTGGGAGTCGAGGAAGTCGGCGTGCCCGGTTTTGTCGTCACGGGAACCGTTTCTGAATCACCAAACCACCCAAGAATCTGTTCCTTGCTGCAACCGGTGAGGTTGCCCAGGAAAAAGACGAAGATAAATGAGAAAAGGACGAATCGAGACGGCATTTCGATTCCTTTGGGCTGAATATCGCTGAAATGAAATGAGACGGGCTCCGGGCTTGGAACGCTGGCGGATTCCCTTTCTTATAGTTCAATCGATGCCTTGCTTCAATGCAAGGTTTTATTCGGTTGTGAAAACGGGGTTTCTTCTTGTGGATCACTCCAGATCAGCCCATTTGCTGAGATAGCGGTCCCCGTCACATCAAAAGAGAGCGGACGCCCCTTTTTCAGGTGGTTTTTTTCCGATTATCCGAGCTGGAAGCTCCCCAGAGAACGGGTTATATCGGTCCTGAGTTTTCTATGAGGGGCCCATTTTAGAAAAAATCTCGAAAATATATGGCCCTGTTCCGCCGAGCGATGAGGTGGTATGGCGACACGTTGCCTTTGGGCAACACCTCTGAGAAACGCTCTATCTTGATGAATTTCAGGGGGTTGGAACCAATTCAGTCCGAGCAGGGCCAGCGGTGGAAGTTCACAAGTGGAAATGATGTTTCGCGGGAACATGGAACAGAGTTTCTCGGCTATTGTCATGGCGAAATTCTTCGGTTGCTCCATTTTTCCGGTCCTATTCTTACACACTGGGGAGACATGAAATTCGGGTTGAATCCAACAATAACCCTTAATCAAAAGTGTTTTCCAACATCAAAAAGAAATCCAACGGTGTGAACACCGTGAAATACATTTCCAACAGCGTCTGGTCTTATGGGGAGACCTTTCGCAACACATTCTCGGGGGGGACTATGAAATGAAAACCACAACCTTCAGGAAGCAAGCGTGCAGGGAGGAAAAAAGGAAGGGAGCGTTTATGATCCTTTCGTTTTTTGGGTTAATTGCCACCGCTGGCTTTCTGGCCTTGAGTATGGACCTCGGGGTTGTGGCCGTTTATAAGGTTCGCCTGCAAAATGTTGCTGACTCCGCCGCCCTGGCAGCAGCACAGGAAATTTCAATCGCCCTGGAAGAAATTTCAGACCAGCTTTCTCAAGGTGATGTTCAGGGCGACGTCCAAGATGCCAACTTGTATGCCCAGGGTGAAGCCCGCACAATGGCAGAATATGTCGCCGAGCTGAATGGGGCGTACATCGATCCTGATATCGATGTCACCTTCGGGCAGCGTGTGCTGGATGAAACGACTGGTGTCGCCTCTATCAACTGGGATGTCTCTCCATTCAACGCCGTTAAGGTCGTCGTTCGCCGGGATAACCCCAATCCTGACGCTCCTGACGCTAAATTGGATATGTTTTTCGCGAAAATGTTTGGAGACGATCAAGTCGCTCTTCGGGCGGAAGCAATCGCTTATATCGATGCTCGAGACCTGGTTGTGGTCATGGACTTCTCCGGCTCGATGGTTTACGACAGCCTGTGGCGATCAGATACGCTGAACAAACTGGGCCAACAGGCAGTAGACGATGGGTTGTATGATATCTGGGAAGATCTGGGATCACCCACCTACGGCAACTTACAATTTAATAATGACTGGGCTACTTTCAGCGGACAACCCGCAAGTGGCCCGATTCCACATATCGAGGTGACCTGGAAAAACAGAGAAGTTTATATCGAGTCTACCAAGGATTTGTCCAACGTTGTTCTTCAGTTTACTGATGGAACAACACATAAGTTTGATAATTTGGACACCAACCCTTCGCTGACGGGTTCCTTTTCCTACTATAACAAAAAAATTGCCACAGCCTGGGTGAAATCAGGTAGCAATGAAAGTGGTGATGGCCCCGGATATGGGGAGCGATTCGAGTTCTATAACTACGACAATCTGCGCGAAGCTCTGGGGTTGAATGGTGTTTCCTATCCTTATCCTTCGGGTTCCTGGAATGACTTTATCTATTACTGTTTGTATGACAATGAAGTGAATCGAGCTAACTACGAATTCAAATTCGGCATGATGAACATGGTTCATTACTGGCTAGATTCCAAAATGTCTTACTCCAAAACACCGGAACTGTGGAAAACCCGGCACTATCCCTTCAACGCTGTGAAATCGGGTGGATCACTGCTGTGCGATTACCTGGATGGTTTGGACTTTGGTGATCATCTGGGACTCGTAACTTACGATACTTATCACCGTGTTGAATCGACGCTCGTTCCGGATGGTTGGGTCGAAGAATCGGTTGACATCAGTGCGACGCCGATCACGGATAACTATGCCGCGATTGATACCATCCAACGACACAAACAAGCAGCGCATTATTACAACACGACGAATATCGGTGGTGGTTTGTTTGATGCGATTGATCTGCTGGATGAACACAGCCGTTATGGTTCTCAGAAAACGATCCTGTTGATGACGGACGGAAATGCAAATACCAGTGACAGTAACTGGAGCGTACCGGCAGATTTCGACTGGAACGAATTGACTGACTACGACGGCGATGGCATTGCCGATTACACGACGTCAGATTACCACAAACTGTACACCTTCGTACGAGTGAAAGAGGCAGTCGATAAAGGGTACACGATCCACACCATGAGTGTGGGGGCGAATGCCGATCGCAGCTTCATGCAAGCGGTCGCTTTCGCCGGTGATGGCATCGCAATCGATGTTCCTGGCGGAACGACGGTCGCTGAAATGGAAGGCCAGATGATTGAAGCTTTCGCTCGGATCGCCGCGAAAGTGCCACCGCCCAAACTGATGAATTCAGAAGCACCTTAATTCTGGGAAGCAGCCTTTCAGGGACTGAAATCGACCCGCTGCCGGTTTTCCGACCGGTGGCGGGTTTTTTATTTCCGGTATGGCTAACTTCGCCCCGTTAGTTAAGTGACAACTTGACCATCTTGCAGAATAGGAACAGGACGTCCGCTGAAATCGGTGAATGAAATCGGACGAGGATCAATGCCCAGATGGTGATAGAGAGTCATGAGAAAATCTTCTCGACTGATTCGACGTTCAACGACTTCTTCGCCTCGGGGATCGGTTGCCCCGATTACCTGTCCGGGAGTGATTCCACCGCCGGCCATTATCAGGGATGTTGCATTCGGCCAATGATCCCTTCCAGGTTGCATCACACCGGAGGCACTATCGTTTGCATAAGAAATTTTCGGTGTGCGTCCGAATTCTCCTGTGACGATAACCATTACCCGTTTGTCCAATCCTCGCTCGTATAGATCTTCGATGAGGGCGGTCACTGCCTGATCGTAATATGGAGTCCGGTTTTTCATCACATCAAAACAGTGATGATTCACAGCATGGTCATCCCAGTTGTGGATTCGACCGCACAAAGAACCGTTTAACGTGGTGGTGATCAGTTCGACTCCAGCTTCAGCGAGTCTCCGTGCGAGCAATAATTGCTGCCCCCATTGATTTCGGCCGTATCGCTCTCGAAGCGTTTCCGGTTCGCGATTGATATCGAAGGCTTCCCGGGTTTTGGCTGAGGTGAGGACATTCATCGCTTGTTGCTCAAAATTATTGAGCGCGTGCATTTCCTGAACCTGGTCGAGTTTCTGTTGCAGGCGGTCGAATCGTTTGCGGAGCGAGACTCGAGAAGACAATCGGCCTTCCGCTTCCGCCGTCACCGTACCAAGATTAGGGACGGTAAAGTTATCCTCGTTCGGGTTGTTATAAACCGCGAAGGGTTCGTAAGAAGGACCAAGATACGCAGACCCGATATAGGGAGTCGGTTGCAGACCAATGTAGTTTGGGATGTCTCGACTCAAGTCATAACGGAGTTTGTGAGCGATCGAAAAGATGTCGGGATGATCGGGTTTGTTTTTCAAAATCTGGATGTTATGCCCGGTGAGAAGCTGTTGGGCTCCTTGCTGGTGGTTGCCTCCGGAATGCGCGACCGACCGAACGACCGTAAACTTGTCCGCGATTTTGGCATGCAGCGGGAGGAGTTCACAAATTTGGAGTCCGGGAACATTCGTGTCGATTGGTAAAAACGGTCCCCGGTATTCACTGGGGGCTTCCGGTTTGGGATCGTAGGTTTCGAGGTGACTGGCGCCACCGATCAACCAGACCAGTATGATAGCCGTCTTTTCCGTGGGATTCGTCTTCGCGTGCTCGGCTCTTAGTCGGTTCAGATCGGCCAGCGATAATGTCGCTCCACCCGCGAGGCCGAAGCGGAGGAATTCGCGTCGGTTGACAAAATCAGAGTTCGTGAAGCGAAGCCGGGTCATCAGTTGACCTTTGGCGAAGGGAGGAACGCGAGGGGAAAAGTATTTGTAAGAGCCAATTGACTATAAACCTTCCGATTCGGCTGTGCAATTCTGATTCTTCCAGTAAAAGGTGAATTGCGAGGGCTAGTGTTCTGATTTAGGATCGAGAGGTTCTATTTTTTTCTTCTCTCGTCCAGGACATCCTGATGAAAACCGTTCCCTGCCATTTCGTGTTGGTGTTTTTGTTGCTTGTTAGTGTCTCCGTCGCGGGTGAACCTAAGTCGATGCATTCTGCTTCCATTCTGGTCGCAGCACAAGATGCCTCCGAGTCTGTCAAAGAGAATGCGGATTTCGTTTGTGATGGGGTGGGAGACCAGGAAGAGATCTGCCGAGCGATTCTTGCCCTTCCTGAAGCAGGTGGAACGGTGAGTTTATCAGCGGGGACATTTGATATTCGCCATGTCCCCGAGACTTTAGGAGGGATCCTGATTGATCGATCTCATGTCACCTTAGCGGGACAGGGAGCTGCGACGAAACTAATTCAGGCCGCTGATCAAAACACCAACGTCATCCGCATTATTGGCTCGGATGTTGGGTACATCACGATTCGGGATCTCTATATCGATGCGAATCGAGATGAAAATCAAAATGACGAAGCCGACCCCAATGTCTCGCATGCACGATTTGAGTTTTGTGGTATCAAAGCGTTTTATACATACCCGGGAGGGCCGACTGGTGTCCGAAATCATCATATCACAGTCGAGAACTGTCATGTCCTCAATGCTCGTCGGCTCGGCATTATGCTCGAAGGTTCCTATATGAAGGTGATCAACAATCATTTAAGTAACGCTAACTCGGATGTCGTAGAAATCCTGACCGGGCCGGGAGAGATTCGCGGTAACCATTTTGAAATCACGGGGGCAACTCATGTCGCCGTCGGTTCAGACCGGGCTGATAACATGATCATGGCGGAGAATATTGTGCATGTCAGAAAAGGAGCTGATCTTGATATCGGTTTTCGTTCATGGGCAAATTCGAACCGGCATGTCATTGCCAACAATATTCTGACGGTCGATGAAGGAGGACACTGTGATTACGCGATGGATGTCCGTGGGAATGGAGCGACTGTGACCGGGAATTCGATTCATTCGGCAAATGCGGAAAGTCGACTGCCTCTCTGGATTACGGGGGGGAATACCGTGGTCAGCGGCAATCTCTTCGAAAATGTGGAGCTGGTGATTGAGGATAAGACGGAATTACAGAAACCGATTCTGGTGCATGGGAATATTTTCGATGACTCGATAGTAACCCATAAGCAAGGGCGATTGCAGGAACAGAACAACATAATGCAATCAGTAGCGGAGTAGATTAAGACCGATTTCGTCCTCAAAAATATCCTGAAACTCCTATTTTAAGGAGAATCTGGCTGTCTTCTGGGATGCGGCTTGAATTGTGCCTTCGTTTTGTCAATCATCGACTATCTTTGATTTCTCCAAGTGATCCTAAAACCCTCTGATGGGTGAAAATGAACCTTATTTACCGGTTGTAGAATAACCACAACCGGGTTTTAGGATGGGCTCTACTCTCTGCACTCTTTTATCTATATCGAGATCATTCATGGCTGATTTTGCGCCGCATGCTAATCAAAGCCAGGAGCAGGAAGATGCTGCCGATATCGAGCGAAACACTCGATACGGTCTGCGCCTGTTTACGGTTTACCTCTTTTTGTATCTGGGCTACATCCTGCTCAGCACGTTTACTCCCCAGATGATGCAAGACATCAAAATCGGAGGCGTCAACCTTTCTGTGATGTATGGATTCGGCTTAATTATTGCCGCTTTGATATTGGCCCTTATTTATGGCTGGCTTTGTCGGCAGAATTCGGGGTCGGAATCGACTGATGAAACAACGGCAGGAGGTGCGGCATGATTTATGAACCATCCATGCTGGCGGTCATCGTGTTCGGTGTCATTGTTGGTTTCACTTTGTGGCTTAGCTTTTATCTGGGCAAGAAAGCAAAATCATCTGCCGGTTACTTCGCCGCGGGCGGTTCGATTCCCTGGTTCGTGAACGGGGTTGCCTTTGCAGGGGATTACCTCTCGGCGGCTTCGTTCCTCGGGATCTGCGGGATGATTGCCTTTTATGGTTACGATGGTTTCCTGTATTCCATCGGATACCTGGCAGGCTGGATTGTTGCGCTGTTTGTGGTCGCCGAGCCACTGAAGCGGATGGGGAAATTTACTTTCGCCGATGCCCTCGATAGCCGATTCAAATCGCGTGGAATTAAATTCACGGTCGCTCTGAGCACGTTGGTGGTCAGTATCTTCTATCTCATTCCGCAGATGGTTGGGGCCGGAGCGCTCATTACGCCGCTACTCGGGTTTCCTCATTATGTTGGAGTCTTGCTGGTCGGTTTGGTGGTGACCACGATTGTTGTTACTGCAGGAATGGTGAGCACCACGTACGTGCAATTCATCAAAGGGTCACTGCTGGTTGTTTTCAGTTTCATCATCACGGTTGCGATTTTATATCGAGGCTTCTCCATTCCGACTCCGGAAACGGATGACAGTTACCTGAAATCGTTTGGCCCATATCCCAACAAACAACTCATCCCGTGGGATAACATTGTTCGCGATACGGCCTCCTTCGAATTGGCAGCAGAGAACACGTATCAGCCTCTTTCTCCTGAAGGAAACTGGGCGGATAAGCCCTATATGCGGGTGAAAACCGAACCAACTGGAAAGATTCTTACCTGGCGCGTCGAACAGAATGAATCTGGAGAGTATCTATTGCGTGAAGCGCAATACAAAACGGTTGACAGTGACGGAAAAGCATTTGTTAACGGCCTGCCACAGGGGTTGGGAGAAGGAGAAACCGACCTGAAGCCGATTGGACAGGTTGCCTCCTTACCGGAAGGGGCACAGGAAAACGAGCCTCAGAAACCTCTCGAATTCTTCCGCACGATCCAGGACAGCACCATCTTGCTGATTAGATCGGAAACAATCGTGGAGGAAGATGGCGATGACGACGATGACAACAATCCAGTCACGACGGTCTATTATCAGGAACCAACGAAAGGGACCGACATACTTAGCCCGGGGAATCATCCTTCGTTCCAGGGATTACGGGGGGATGACACCCTCAAGAAGATCAATTTCCTTTCACTGATGCTTGCCCTGTTTTGCGGGACAGCTTCTCTACCCCACATTCTGATTCGGTATTATACGGTGAAGGATCAGGCGTCCGCCCGGAAGAGTACGATCGTCGGCATCGGCAGCATCGGGTTCTTTTACGTGTTAACACTCTTTATGGGACTGGGAGCAATGACCAGTGGAGAGCTGGATCCGACGAACACGAATATGGCGGCGCCATTGCTGGCTAAGAGTATTAACGAATGGCTGTTTGCAATCATCTCTGCCATCGCGTTTACGACGGTGTTAGGGACAGTCAGCGGCTTGATTATCGCGGCAAGCGGAGCGGTAGTGCATGATTTGCTGACCGACGTGCTCAAAATTGAAATGACTGACCATGTAAAGGTCCGCATTGGAAAGTTCAGCGCAGTTGGAGTCGGCCTTATCGCAATTGTGCTTGGGATTCTCTTCGAAAAGATGAATGTTAACTACCTTGTTGGCTGGGCGTTCAGTATTGCCGCTTCAGCCAATCTGCCTTCGCTATTGATGCTCCTCTTCTGGAAGCGAACCACGAAGCAGGGAATCACGGCGGCAGTGACTGTCGGAATGATTGCCTCTCTCGGATGGGTGATGACCTCTACCGACACTTTTTCCAAGGTGTACGGGATTGATCCGGAATTAGCCTGGGTTCCATTCAGTCAACCTGGGATTGTGACGATCCCTCTCGGTTTTCTGACCTTGGTTGTCGTCTCCCTGCTAACACAACCGAAGGAGAAAGTCGCCGTATAATGGGATTCCAGACCTGACGTTCTCGCGTCCAATTTGTTACAACTAATAACCGGTCAAGTCTGAGCTTGGCCGGTTTTTTCATTTCGGCCTCTTAGTTGAATCGACCTACATGACTCATCAAATTAACTGGAACAGTTCCCAACTGACACATGGCTGGCAAAAGGGAGTAACAGCCTTTTATTACGGTCTCGGTTTAAGCGACGCGGACTTCGATAAACCTCAGATCGGGATTGGAGTCCCTTTGCTCGAAGGCAACTTGTGTAACGTCCATGCATACGCCTTAGGACAGGAAATCGCAGCAGGCTGTCGGGAAGTGGGGATGATCGGTTTTCCATTCGGAACCCCGGCCGTCAGTGATAACATCACGCAGGGGCATGAAGGGGGAAACGCTTCACTTCCTTCCCGAAACCTGATCGCGAATTCGGCCGAATGCGTGGTTAGTGCTCACTGTTACGACAGCTTGGTTGGTCTCCATAACTGCGATAAAAATGGCCCTGGCTTCGCGATGGCACTGGCGCGAATGAACTACCCCGGATTGATTGTGAGCGGGGGAAGTATCAAACCGGGGTGCCATAATGGGGATGATATTTCCATTCTGGATGTATACGATTCCCGGGCAGCGGCCTCTGTGGGGGCGATGAGTGAAGAGGAAGCCGATCAAATCCTTCGCACCGCCTGCCCCGGGCCGGGAGGGTGTGGGATTGCTGCTTCGTTTAATACCTGGGGCATTGCACTTGAGGCAATTGGTTTAATGCTTCCCGGTAGTAGCTCAATCCCGGCCGTTGATGATCTCAAAAAGAAAGAATGTCGCGAAGTCGGTAAGGCGGTCTTGAATCTCCTGGAGAAAAACGTTCGCCCGCGAGATATTCTGACGAAGAAAGCCTTCGAGAACGCTACGGTCACGATTGCCGCCGCGGGGGGATCCACGAATGGGATTCTGCATCTGTTGGCTTTGGCCCGGGAAGCGGAAGTCGATTTCCATCTGGAAGACATCCAGCCGATTCTCAAACGGACACCGGTTGTATGTAGTTTCGCTCCCCGTGGCCGCAAAACGATGTTCGATCTTCATAAACTGGGTGGTACTCCCCTGCTCCTTAAACATCTGTTCGAGGCGGGATTACTGCACGGCGACTGCCTCACCGTGACTGGGAAAACGATGGCAGAGAATCTGAAAGATGTTCCTCATGTCGGTGATGATCAGGATTTGATCGTTCCCGTCGATCAACCGTTCAAGCCGTATGCTGATATGCAAATCTGCACGGGTAATCTGGCTCCCGGCGGTGTCGTGTTCAAAGTTTCCAGCATGAAGGAACCCCGGTTTACTGGGAAAGCGATCTGTTTTGATGATGCGAAGTCAGTGGCCGATGCGGTCGAAGCGCATCTAATTAAACCGGGAAGCGTGATTGTTCTGCGGAACCTGGGGCCTGTGGCCGCCGGTATGCCCGAAGTGCTTGTGGCGACAGCGGCACTCACCGTGCCGGAACTCGACGGGAAAGTGGGTTTCCTTTCCGATACCCGTGTTTCCGGTGTTTCGCACGGAGCTATTGGAGTGCATTGTTCTCCTGAAGCGGCCGTGGGAGGGCCGATCGGGCTCGTCGAAAATGGTGACGAAATCACGTTCGATCTCGAAGCAGGCAGTATTACTCTGCACGTTGACGATGCAACTCTTGCCGAGCGAAAAGCGAACTGGCAACCACCCACTGATTTGTGGGCCTCAAAACGGGGATATCTGGCTGATTTCTGTGCGACGGTCTCGCAAGCCCATCATGGGTGTGTCAGCCGAGCCTATTATCCGCAGTGTGAATAAGTCGTAGCAGCTTTTCTTCAGAATGAAGGAGTCATTCATGCATCTGTCTGAAGAGGATCAACAGTTTCTGGAAAAACGAAAACGATTACTTGGTTCCTGGAAATATGCGGGAGCCTTGTTGTTGTGCATTGTGATCGGGATGACCGTTTATTTGTACTTGCAATCACCGTTGATGATTAACTTCATGGAAGTCAAGGAACGCATCAAAGCCGACGACATCGATCCAGGAACGCGCGATTTGATGCTCGTCTTCCTTCCACTGGTCTCCAACACCGTCTGTTTCCTGCTCCTGACCCTGGTCTGCTTGATGTACGTCTCCTTCGGAATGGAGCGGAAGTATCAGGCTGTTATTGACAAGTTGATGAGTGGAGGTAGAGAATAAGGGCGGGTTAGAACAGTGAGACATTTTCTTGTGTATGGAATATTTGATGAGCAAGAAATATTACGACGTTGCTCCGGCAGGTAAGCAGTATGTCTTGGATGTACTCCTTTCTGAATCGGAGATGTCCAAAGTCGTCGAATATG
>JAGQQC010000085.1 GCA_020426395.1 Planctomycetaceae bacterium | reverse complement strand
GCATTACCATCTACCAACCGATACACCCGAGACACTTGATCGGGATTTCCTCCACAAGGTCACCGAGGGATGCCTTCATGCGATTACGCAAATCCTGAAAAATGGTTTATAATCTCCCGCTATTATACCCCGCCTTTTCTTCTCCCTTCAGGCCCCGCACCATGACGACCGACACAGAGACCGAACCCGTTCGCCAATTAACAAAACCTCAGCGCCGTGTCCTCGGTGTTCTGTTGGAAAAAGCATTTACGACCCCGGAAGCCTACCCACTTACTCTGAAAGCCCTCACCACCGGTTGCAATCAGAAAAGTAATCGGAGCCCACTCACCAGCTACGAAGAAGACAACGTCTACGACACCCTCGAAGAGTTACGACAACTTGGACTGGTTGCCGTCGTGCATACGGAATCAGGTCGCACCGAACGTTATCGTCACTATGTTCG
Organism: Planctomycetaceae bacterium; assembly: GCA_020426395.1. Taxonomy (GTDB): domain Bacteria; phylum Planctomycetota; class Planctomycetia; order Planctomycetales; family Planctomycetaceae; genus Polystyrenella. Next base: position 12,454 of record JAGQQC010000085.1, on the reverse strand, counting down.
TAAAAAATATGACTTCACAGAACCACAGCTCGCCATTTTGACCGAACTTCTGCTACGTGGACGGCAAACATTGGGCGAACTCCGTGCCCGCGCCAGCCGAATGGTACCGATTGAAACTTTGCCGGACTTACGCAACGAACTCGATTCACTTCTCGATCAAGGATATCTGCAAGCCACCGCCGAACTCGAACGTCGTGGCACCGAAGTAGACCACACGTTCTACACTCCCCAGGAAAACAAAGAGTTATCCGTCCGCTCAACCGGCACAACGAGTACGACAGCTCATCCCCAAACCAATCACGATTCCGATGAAGACGAACCTGAATCGGAAATGAGATCCGCCCACCCCACAACTCCTGGTACGCCTCCCTCCAATCCTTCAACTATAGACCTCACTGAAAATTGGAATGCCGAGTTACAAGAACTCCGCCAGGAAAACTCTCAACTCAAACAAGAGCTTGAAGAACTGAAAACCCAGTTCGAAGAACTCCAGCAACAAGTCACCGAAATACGCCGCGACTTGGGTATGTAAACCGGCTCAATCAATCAGAATCACCAATCTGACCTCTGTAATGAGAGATCCATGTCACTGCTTCGAAATCATTCGCTGCTATTGCTCAGTTGCCTCTTCTGTTTAGGCTCTGTTCAACAAAATTTCGCAGAGGAATCAACGCAGCTCCCTCAAATCGAATCGCTCCATCCACGAATCGAATCGGTCACTTGGTACAGTCAGCAACTGAAAAAACAAAAACGATTCTCGGTCGTATTTCCGAACGGGTATACATCACCCAACGCAAAACCAAACCGGAACTGGCCGGTGCTCTTCCTGTTACACGGACGAGGCAGACATGATCGCTCTCTTATTGAGGACCAGGAAGCCCGCGCCCAACTTCTACAAGCGAACTTTTTCATCATCCTGCCACAAGGTGACGATGGTTGGTACATCGATTCTCCCCACCGCAAGCAAGACCGATATGAATCGTACCTGACCGAATTAATCACGTTCTCAAAATCACGTTATCCCCTCAGCAAACACCCTGCTGACCGCGCCTTGGCAGGCTGGTCGATGGGAGGTTACGGAGCGATGCATTACCTTGTTCGGCACCCGGACGACTTCTCCGCAATTGTGACTCTCATTGGCCTCATCGACTTCCCCCGCGAAGGACTTCCTTCCGGACAATCGTACAAAGTTCCTCTGGATCGTTTTGGCACAGATCAAAATAGGTGGAAATTCATGAATCCGATTCATGGCGTGAAAAAGCTGGACCAGAAATCAATTCTGCTACTGACGGCTGACAAAGCATTCGACCGGACCATGAACGAAAATTTCGCCCAGCAACTCCAGGCCCTGAAAATCTCGCATCAATTTGAAATGCTCGAAGGGGGACACACCTTTTCCGTCGTTCGATCGGGCCTTAAGAAAATGATCCCCTTTCTAAACACACATTTCTCGGAAATTCAGTAGCCCACCCCAAATATATACACACGAACACACTACTCCCGTAGGGGAACCACTTTTATCCAACAACTGCTGCCTGAAGCACGTATCAGAGAAATACTGTGCACATAAAATTATCACGGCCGCACCCATCCCCGTCTCCCTGATCCGAAATCGGACTTGGAGTTCGATTGTGGGTTGTCTCTGGTACCCGGGTCGAGTAGAAACAAGCTCCTCTTGCTTTCCCGACCTAACAACCGGGACCTATCTCTTTATTATCAAATCAATTAGATCGATCGTCTGTCGTCCGTTTGCTAAGAAAAGGCTCTCGAAATGCATCGAGTTCTGTTGTTCTCCGTCTGTTCCCTGCTGCTCGTCCTCAGTGGTTGCGGAGACTCCGAAATCACCCAGCTCAATCCCACCAACTCGACGGAAGATCTCGAGAACCCCTTTGGCCATTCCGGAGTCGGGGTCGAGACGTCCGATCCCTACGTGAACATCGATCGTTCACGTAAATCGTTTGAGGGAAAATGGATCCTGACTTCAACGAACTCGTCACCCAAAGAACAGTACACGATTGATCAGGATTGGGCGCTCGTCGAAATCTCTAAGGATGCAAGCGGAAGTTACCAGGGTAAAATTTCTCAAACAACGAATCTTTCAGAAGGGGCTGAACCCCCACACCTCGAAAATCTGAAAATCGAAGAAAATGGCATCAATTTCGACATCCATCTGGGAGATCGTATTATCCCCTGCGAAGGCAAACTCTCCGAAGGTCTGGTGCTGGGAAGCCTCTTCAGTGCAAGCCGCATGGTTCTCCCTCTCCGCATGGGCGCCACCAATGCAACCTCTCTCTCAACCGACTCCAAAGATCGCAACCGTCAGACTCCCCTGACGAGCGATTTTATGGATGCACTTAAAACAGAATCACCCCAGAAATCACTGCTCGAGTTCGTCGAAAAGCATCCAGAAAATCCTTATGCCCTGCGCGCGATTCTGCTGATCTACAGCATGATCCCGAATAAAGATTTTGATGCCGAGTATCTCGATCAGGTCGGCGAAAAAAGTATCGAACTCACCAGCAAATATGGTGATCGCATGCTGATGTACTACCTGCAGAACTTTAACTTGAGCCTGATCGAAACTCACCAGCACCCCGAACTGGCCGAAAAATATCTGCAAAAGTTCGAAGAAAAAATGACCGAAGATGAACGGAAGATGATGACTGCCACACTCGACAACGCACGAGTGATTCTCAACATTGACCGAGCCATCCTGTCACTGGAAGAAAACCCGACCTCAGAAGCCGTAGAACAGCTAAAAACTCTGAACAAACAGAATCCTTTCGATGAAAGAATTCTGCTTGTACTCGGTGACTATGCTCTTGCCCAGGACCAACAGGACGACGCCATCAATTACTTTGGTCAGTTGGCAACAGTCCCGTTTCTACAAAAGAAAGTCCTCCAGCGCTGGAAACGTAAGGAACTCGAAAAGACACCTCCCGCAGTCACCTTCAAAGAACTCTGGGAGAAAAAACATGGTGATCTTTCCGGCATTGAAGAATACAAGGATCAAATCCTCAAAAACCTGGTCACCAATTTCCCGGTTGAATCAGGTGAAAAGAAAGAAGTGGAAGGCAACCGCAGAAAAATTCTGTGTGAGTTTTTCACCAGCGCTCCCTGCGAACCCTGCGTCGTGCCGGACCTCGCCCTGGAGACGATTAGCAAAGCTTATCACGACGATGAACTGATCATTCTCGGTTACCACACTCATTCCGGCGGTCCGGATCCGATGGCTAACCCGCATTCACTTGCACGCCATGAAAGCCTGCGACCTCAAACAGAAGACAACCGCACGGCCTCCCCAATGGTAACCTTGAACGGAAAACTCTCTCCGCTCAGAGGCGTTTTGATCGAAGGTTTCTCGCTCTGGCAAAGTTTGTTCACTCAGGAACTCGAACCATTACGGAATACTTCCTCTCGCATCAAAATCAATCTGAGTGCTCACGCGGAAAACAAACAACTGAATATCAAAGCCTCAACAGAAGGACTGGTTCCTCCTTTGACCAACTTCCGCTTGAGACTGGCTCTGGTCGAAGAACATGTCGATTACATTTCAACCAACGGTCTGCGTAGTTACAGCATGGTCGTCCGCAATATGCCGAGCGGCCCCGAAGGTGTAGAAGCCACGGGAGACTCATTCGCTTTCGATAAAAAATTCGATCTCGCAGAAATGAAAGAAGGACTGCTCAACTACGTAGATGCCTTCGAAGATCAAGCCAATTATAAGTTCCCAGCCAAACCGCTTCACATGAAAAAAATGTTCCTAGTGGGCTTCGTCCAGAACGATGAAACACGCGAGATCTTACAAGCCGAAATCGTCCCTGTGACTGGAGACCTGGATTACGGCATCATGGATGAAATCACGCGTTCAGCCACAACCTCAGCCGAGCCTTCAGCAGCTACCGAAACGGACGCTCAACCAGAATCTGAACCAAAGAAAACAGAAGAGTCCCAGCCCACCGAAGCAAAACCGGCTCCTGAAAAACCTGAAGCCACACCAGGAGAAGCCGAGAAACCTCAACCAGAGCCACCGGCTGAATCCTCTGCGGAAGAAACCCCTGCCACGGAGAATTCCGAACCTGCTCAAGAGCCCCCCAAACCGGCCGAGCCTACAGAATCTGAAGAGCCCGCCAGTGAAGGTTCGAACTAAGCAACCCCCGATTTTCCGCCGGATCAGGGTTGCCCCCACTTCCTGAAAACCTTATTCTGGATACAAATATCCACTTTGTTTCAGTGACGGGTTTTCCTATGTCTCGTTTGGCCTTGTTTTGCTTCCTTATAAGTGGCTTGATGCTCCCTTCGCTCTACGCAGAGGATCTGCATGATCGGGAGCCGATTAACTATTTGACCACTCCCCCACAAGACCCGATCGCCCACCTCCAGGCCGAACTTGAATCGGGAAAGAAGCAGCTCGCTTACGATCAAGACAAAGGGTACCTGCCCGCCCTGCTATCAGCTCTGGAAGTCCCCCAAAATTCACAATCACTTGTCTTTTCGAAAACCAGCTTTCAACAACGACTCATCCACTCACAAAATCCCCGCGCGATTTACTTCAACGACGATGTTTACATCGGTTGGGTCCCCACTGGAGATGTGCTGGAAATCTCGGCTGTTGATCCACAATTGGGAGCTGTCTTTTACATTCTCTCCCAGGAACAAACAGACGCCCCTCGCTTTCAACGAAAAAATCACGAATGCCTGCAATGCCATGCGACTTCGAATACACGGGATGTCCCTGGTCATCTTGTTCGATCTGTGTATACCACCCGCAGTGGACGAGTCAATTTCGGCATGGGAACGTTTCGCGTTGATGATCGAACCCCCTTTGAAAACCGCTGGGGAGGTTGGTATGTGACTGGGACGCATGGAACCGCCGTGCACATGGGTAATAATTTTGTCTCCTCAGTAAACGAAGATGATACCGACTTCGATCGAACTAAAGGAGCCAACATTCAGGAGCTCTCCTCTTTCTTTAACGTGGATCGTTACCTCACTCCCCACAGTGATATCGTCGCCCTCTTCGTGCTGGAACATCAAACGCAAATGCACAATGTGCTGACTCAGGCCAACTATTATGGCAAACTGGCGCTTCACGACGAAGCCATTATCAAATCGATGTTGGAACAAAACGCCGAGGTTTCCTCAGAATCCAACGTCCCCCAGGAGTATCAGCGTAGCGATTCCATTCAACGACGTATCGATAACGCAGCAAAACGGGTGGTTCAGTCACTCCTGTTTTGTAACGAAATGAAATGGGAAGCGCCGGTGACCAGCGAATCCAGCTTTACCCCTGACTTCGTCACTCAAGGCCCTTTCGATATCCAAGGCCGCACGCTTCGAGAACTGGACCTACAACAACGTCTCTTCAAATATCCGTGCAGTTTCCTCATCTACTCAGCAGCCTTCGCCGAACTCCCTTCACCGGTTCTCGAATCGACCTACCGGCAATTGTGGGAAGTGCTACAAGGTGAAAATCAGGACGAGGCGTATTCCCACTTGGATGCTGCTTCTCGGCAAGCCATTCTGGAAATCCTTCGCGCAACAAAAACCGACCTCCCCCCTTATTGGAAAGAAGCCGGTCCGAATCTTAAATAACTGCTGAGCTTCCGAACTCTATACAGCTTTATTCTTCATCCTGATAGAACCAACTGACGGGAACTGAGCGGAAGCGATTTGATATCTTGCCTGTCGCTTCATCCATTACGTAGTAACTTATGACGGCTCGTCCCTGGGTAAAGATCAGACTTGGATAGGAATAAGTCTGCGTCGTCTCCGTTTCCAGATTTTTGACATGTTGCCAGGTTTTTCCATCGTCCTTGGAAATCGCCGCCGTCAACGGAGTTCGTTTCCCGCTGTGCCCAGCACCTTCTTCATAGTTGTTGTTCCAAATCAACATCAGATCACCGGTCGCCGGTATGCGCCGAACAGTAGCGGGGGCTTCAGGGGAAATCACATTCCAACTTTCATGGTCACTCCAGGTTTCGCCCCAATCATCCGAATAACTGATCCCGATGTAGCCTAATTGATTCCGAATTAACATCGCCAAGCGGTTGCCACGCAGTTCGATGACCTCGGGTTCCATCGCCCCCCGCCCAGGTGCATCAACGACGTCCTCTCCCATGTCCCAGGACTTACCCCCATCATCGGAAAAATAGCAATAACAGACGAAATGATTGTCCGCTTTGACATCAGGCGTAACGGCCACAGGTACAATTAAACGGCCAGTCGACAATCGGGTGACTCGGTCATTATTCAACACATGATATTTCTTTTCCATCGTAACCGCTTGGGGTTCCCCGAACGTTTTTCCTTCATCGGTTGAAACTCTCAAATCAACCTGAAGATCGTTGAAATCATTTTTGACCAGATAAAAGAAGCCAATCGGAGCGGGAGCCTCTTTCTCATGTGTGAGGCGCCGTAATGTGACCGACATCACATTCTTGCCCCCCACGTTTTCTTGCAGCACTCGTTTGTTCGTCCAGGTACGTCCTTCGTCTGCCGACTCCATAGCTACGATTTGTGCCTGAGCAAAATCAGAGGTATCGCCTATGAACTCCGTTGTTGCGAACAACAAGTGACCGTTATCGAGCTGAATGATCGAGCCTTCGCTATAGCGAGGATGTGACTCATCCGCCTGATAAACATCCCGCACAATGATTTCTTCATTATCGACTTGGGCTTCCGCAAGCAGAAATAACGCTTGCGCCGCACGTATCCGCGCATCCAGATCCTCATCTCCCAACATTTTTTCCAGTTGAGGTTGGGCTTCCGTAAAACCAGCCTCCCCTGCGAACACCGCGGCATAACGCCGTACAAAAGGATCCGTATGTTCCAGGTTTTTAAGTAACGCTGCTTTACCGTCCGCATCTCCTAACATCGCCAGCGCGTGTTCGAAATAACAGCGGTCCTCCGCATTCGCCGAAATAGACATCGCCTGACGAATCGGTTCGACATCCTGTTCATCTCCTAAACGGGCAAGAACCCAGGCAGAAATGCGAGCAATATTGGGATCGGCATCTTTCAATTTGGCACGAACGAAATCAATCGCCTCGGGATGCCCTCCCTTCGCCAACGCCGCCGCTGCCATTAATTGCTGAATCGGTTTTTCCGAATTGGCCAGCGCCCGGCGTAGCAAGTTTCCATAATTAACTTCCCCCACTTTATACATCGATTCACAAGCATGAATGTGACCATAGGCATCCTCACTTCCCAGAATCGAGAAGAGAACCTGCCGATAATGCCGCTCACCCGCACGTACCAATTCACGAGCAACTCCACACCGATGTTGATCATCAGTAATCTGCTCCAACCGGGGACGCAAGGCGCTCAGGACTTCTTCCTGATGACCAGCTCCACTCAATGCTTCAGCAGCATGCATCGAAGGCCAGAATTCTTCCGAATCCATACCCTTCCGCAGAACTTCCAAAGCCTGCGCTGAAACCTCTTCGGACAATTCGATAGGCTCTTTCGCAGTAGCCATATTGCAAAGCACGCATAAAGCCAAAGTCACTAGCCCATAGAAACCAGTGATGTGTAATCTATTCATTTTATTCATGAAATGTCCTGTTGAATTTACAAAGGAACTTAGGCACTCCGTCAACCGAGAACCTCGTAACCAGATTGAGGCTATTGCTGCCCAATTGAGGCTGAGATAACTGAGCCTCTGCTTTAATTACGGATTGGACAAAAGTTGTAGACAAAATTCTTCAAATTATAATTCATCCACAACCCGTCTTCGTCTCCGGATCAATGTGTAACACAACTACTGAAAGAGAGTTGAGTCCATTCATCATCCTGAACAATTCACGTTCTCCCAAATAATGAGCGTGATGCCATTTCCTTACTGTTCCATTGAACCCGGCCTGCGACTCAAATGCAACTCCCGCAGCAGACTGGACATCTGCATGAAGTGGTGGTGAAACGACACTTGCTGGCACCGTTAATACGCAAACCGACACATAAAATATTCCGTAAGGATAACTTTCTGATTGGCTCCAGAAACTGAACAAACTCTCCGTTAGCCGAAAAACCGGCTTTTCCTTGTCCCTCAACGCAAAACAACCCTCGACATCAATCGATGTCGAGGGTTGTTTAAGAAATTCGTTAATGATCTGTTTTCAGAATTTGCTATTCAAATCGAAGTAGCAGTGGGCCGGAATCCTCCGTACCCGTGTGTTCTTCCTTAGAAACTGGAGTAATCGTTTCCACTGACGTTCCGATTGGGGACGAGGGGTTTTTCAAACGATGTCGTATTTCAGGTTGAATTTGAGGAAGATCCTCCAGTACGAACGCTTCAATTGCCCCCGGATCGGGTTCAAATCTCGCTTCCGGTACCACTTCCGATGCATCGATTTTCAGTGGCCAGTCTTCAACCAGTTCGCTCGATGGAGGCATAATTCGGAAGCGATCCTGATCGTTTTGCCCCGGAAAAATTTGTGTCTGGTCTATTTCAGCCTGTTGCGGAAGTAAAATGGTCTGCAACATCACCGGATTACCGGAGTTCTGCGACGCCTGCCAGGGCATTGTGCTGGAAAGATTCTGTCCACCCCAGGTCGTTTGGCGATTCTGCCAACCGGGAGAAAACATAGCCTGTCCAGAATTCTGAGCGACAGTTGGGGCATCAAATCGAACCGGTAAAAACTGGATCGGTTCTCCCTGGGGTGTCACAGCAAACGGTAACTGAGCCGCTGGTGCACGGGGAGTTTCTGGAGTAATCAACCCGATCGGGCCCATGTAATTGGGTCCCGGCTGAGGAACCCAGGGAGCACTCAGATGTGGAGCTTGATAGCTCGCGGGCATATAGCCTCCCTGAGGCGAGGGAATCCAGCTTGTCGGCGCAGGAACTGGCTTCACACCTCCATTCGGCGCACCATAGGGAGAAACACCCGGCACTGCAGGAGGCGCCATGGGAGCTGGTGAACCGGGCGGTGCAATCAAGGTGGGATGATTCTGACGCGGTGCGGCGGGGGGAGCCGAAGGAACCGGTTGGGGATAAACCGGAGTCGGTTGCGAATAGACCGGTGCAGAATGCGAAGGAGTGCTCTGCGTCGGGTAAGCTTGGGGCACTTGCTGCACTCTGCCGACGTGATGAGAATGAGGTTGATAATAATCCTGCTTGTCCACACTTTGACAGCCAACCACCGAGGCGCTCAGCCCCAAACCAGTTAGACAAGCGGTCGTTTTTATGAATTGGAAATCCATTGCCAACTTTCAACATATCAGGTCAAACTTCCACAGGTCGCGTGCAGACCATCAAGGAAGTCTGGGGGTTTGCTGATTCCGGTTTACCCGGGAGTTTCTAGAACGCCTGCACGTCTGTCAGCCCTCTTCTCCGTTCACGAAGCTACCCAGACTCAAAAAATGGTGACGTTCCTTATCGAAAATCGGATTCTTTTTTCTCTGTCCAATGCTTTTTACCGGAAGCTAGACTGATTGCTGTCGTTGTCGGTCCGTCTATAATCGGTACTCGGAACAGCGAAAAACCCCGTCTGTACCACGTTTGCAGACTGTTCCACTCAGCTAAACCAGGTAAACTTTGCCCCCGCCTGATTCTCCCCTCTGTTGCATTTGACTCGCGCAATGAAGTCTAATAGAGGATTCATGGCTACATTTAATTCGCAAGGGACTCTTGGCCCTGTCTATGACGACAGGAACCTGAATTCTCGATGCGTCTTGCTTTATTTGAATTTCAACTCATCACATGATTGAGGAATAGAATGCGTCGCACTGGCAGACTCCCTTTACCCTTGATTTTGATCCTGCTCGCCCTCTTCCAAGTCTCCTCATCCAGTCTCTTCGCGGCAGATTTTCAAATCGGGTTCTCTAAACAAGACATCACCCCCACCGAACCTGTACGCCTCTCCGGATATGGAAACCGCACCGAGACTTTCGAACGAGTCGAAGAACCACTCTTCGTTCGCACGATGGCCATCCAACATGGAAAAGAACCGATTCATGTTCTCAGTTCTGTAGAAGGAATCGGGCTCGCCGGAATCATTACGAAACAGATCGCCGAACGTCTTGAACAAGAATTCGGTATCAGTCGAGAGCGATTTGCCTTAACCAATACACACTCACACACCGCTCCACATACTTCCGGCGGTATCCCCAACTTGTATTCAGCTCCGCTTACCGAAGCCGAAACCGCAGCGATGGATCGCTACACGAAACGAATCGAGGATCAACTGATCGCTTCGGTTGACCAGGCGATCAAATCTCTCGCTCCAGCTCAACTGAGTTGGGGAGAAGGCGCCTCGCGCCTCGCCATGAATCGCCGAATCATCAAAGGGGGCGTCTGTGTCGGTATGGGCCCGAACCCGGATGGGATCATTGATGAAACTCTCCCCATCCTTAAAATCAGTTCTCCCGACGGAAAACTGCGCGGCATTGTTTTTAACTACGCCTGTCACTGCACAACACTCGTTCCAAAACATAACTTTATAAACGGCGATTGGGCAGGTTACGCCCAAAAGTTTCTGGAAGAAGCTTATCCCGATACCATCGCTCTATGCACCATCGGGTGTGGGGCCGATGCCAACCCCGAGCCGCGCGGTGAATTTGAACATGCGATTCAAAATGGGCGCACCATTGCCGACGAAGTCCAGCGCGTTCTGAAAACCGAACTCGACCCCATCCAGGCTGCCCCCGAAGCTTCCTTCGGTTACGCCGGCCTGGAATACGACCGACGCGATGTTCAAGAATTCCGCGATCTCCTGAATGATTCCTCCCCGCAAGTTCGTCGACACGCCGCCAATATGGTCGAAGTCTACGAACGCAAACGCCGCCTTCCGGAAACATATCCGATGCCCATTCAGACCTGGGCTTTCGGTGACGAACTCACCATGGTCTTTCTTGGAGGCGAGGTGGTCTCTCCCTACGCACATCGTATTCGACAGGAACTTAGCCAGAGCAAACATACCTGGGTCACCGCTTACGCCAACGATGTCTTCGGTTATGTCGCCTCGGAAGAAATGATTCAGCAGGGAGGTTACGAAGTCGACTTCTCACAAGTCTATTACAATCACCCTGGACCGTGGGCGTCCGGCACTGAAGACCTCGTCCTCAAGCGAGTCAAGGAAATCAAAGAGAACCCCGTCGAAGGAGCCCGCTCACCGGAAGAAGCAGTCAATACCTGGAAGCTTCCCAAAGGGTATGAAATCGAACTTGTCGCCTCAGAACCTCTTATCGCCGATCCGGTCAACTTTAATTTCGGTCCCGATGGTCGCCTCTGGGTCGTACAAATGAGTGACTATCCCAAAGGTCTCAAGAACGAAGGGATCCCCGGCGGCCAAGTGCGTGTTCTTTCCGATACGGATGGCGACGGCAAAATGGATAAAGCCGAAGTCTTTATCGAAGGCCTTTCCTATCCCACCGGGGTCATGCCCTGGCGCAAAGGAGCAATCGTTAGTTGTGCCCCCGACATCTTCTATGCAGAAGATACCAATGGCGATGGCAAAGCGGATCACAAACAGGTTCTTTACACCGGTTTCGTCGAATCGAACCCACAACACCGCATCAATGGATTCGCCTGGGGACTCGATAACTGGGTTCACGTCGGCAGCGGCGCACCGAGCGACGATATTACCGCCGTTCTCACTGGCAAAGTCATCAACATGTCGAATCTCGATATCCGTATTCGCCCCGATACTGACGAAATCGAAACAGAAAGTGGTCGCACTCAATACGGTCGTGTTCGTGACGACTGGGGACACTGGTTCGGTAGTGATAACAGCAAACCCATTTATCACTACGTCATTTCGGATCGTTATCTTCGTCGCAATAAATTCTTCCCTGCACCAGCACCTGCGCATGATTTACTTGATCCCCCAGTCGCTCCCCCCGTTTTCCCCGCCAGTCGAACAGTCGACCGATTTAACGATCTCTATGCCGCCAACCGCTTCACCTCTGCCTGTGGCGAAGGGATCTTTCGGGATGTCACCCTCGGTTCTGATTTCACTCACAGTGCCTTCGTCTGCGAGCCTGTTCATAACTTAGTCAGCCGCGCAATCATTGAAGACGATGGAGTCACTTTCAAAGGAGTCCGCGCCCCGGAAGAACAAGACCGGGAATTCCTCGCTTCCACCGACGTCTGGGCGCGCCCCGTACGTATCACCACCGGACCTGATGGTGCTCTCTGGTTCGCCGATATGTATCGACATGTCATCGAACACCCGCAATGGATTCCCGATGACTGGCAGAAAATGCTCAATGTTCGTGCCGGTGAAGATAAGGGTCGTATCTACCGTGTTTATAAAACCGGCAACCGACCACAAGGTCCTTTACCCGACCTGCAAATGCTCGACTCCGTCGAACTGGCGGAGCACCTCAAAAGCAGCAACGGCCCTGTCCGTGACTTAACGCAGCAACTGCTCATTCATCGGGAAGATTCTCCCCTGAATCTGGACCTACTCCGATCCCTGAAACAAATCGCCCTGCACGCCCCACTCCCCGCCAG
>JAGQQC010000084.1 GCA_020426395.1 Planctomycetaceae bacterium | reverse complement strand
CCCTCCTTTTCTGTTTTAATTTTCAGCCAGTTTGGTAATTCGGGGATTTTATCACATTCTTCGAGTATTTGGGGAGGCAAGTGTTTCTCAATATCATGCACCTTCATCCCGTATTTTCGCGGAATGTAAACGGTGTAGTCTAAAATCATTGAAAACCTCTGAGGCTAGAGGAATGGAAGATTATGATCCGATGGATGAAAGTTCTGAAGATTTCCATTCTGGATAGCGTCATTCCCAACCGACGTGAAGCCATCGCGACAATAGAAAAATGCGGGCGAATTTTGGCGAATACGGTCGTGTCATATTTGGATCGGGCTTCTTGTTTGGGTGCTTTTACAAAGAGTTCATTAAACTCTTCCTGCAATTAGTCATTCAACCAGCAGAACCCAAAAACACTTTTGCTTGTTCTGGGCTTAACATTCAGATTTATTCCTCTGCGGACAAAGATTTACTCCAAATCGCATCCTTAATTGATTTCCATTTCATCTCGTCTGTTTTTCCTTGCTACTCCTTCGGTGTGCTTCAACAGGTCAAGTCTTTCGATTCCAAAATACCACCGCTAATTTGACAACACAACTCCCACTCAAATTTTGGCCCTTGCGCAACAAATAAAAAAGCCTGTCAGAAAACATCATTTTCTGACAGGCTTTATCTTTCGTGTGGCTGATCTGTTTCGTGGGTTTAATCTATCCCACCACAGCCGCTTCTCTCAGTTGTCTCGCCTGGGCGGCGGAGGTGTCGATGATGAGGGTGATTTCCGTCGACCACTCGCCACTTTCGGGAGCGAGGAATTCCCAGCGGGGGAGGACGACGGCGCTTTGATGCACCAGTTCGAAGCCCCCTTCCGACTGACTGATCGTCTGGATCGGGAAGGTCCAGAATTCGGCCGGTTGGGAAACTTCGAGAGCTGCGTCGAGGCCGAGCCATTCGTCAATCAATCCGATTCGGTTGGCCGAAGGCAATTCCTGAATCGATTGCAACTGTCCCAGCTTGCGGCCTTCGCCATCGTAGAAGTAGCGGTCGTCGGCATTCGCCGCCATTCCAGCGAAGTTGAATTCGACACCGAAGTGAACCGGCATGCCGGCGGGAAGACCTTGCATGTGGTAAACAACTTTGAGTTGACCGCTCTGTTCCGTTTCCAGTCGGACTGTTTTCGTCAACTGTACCGGGTACGGTCCCATGTTTCCCTGACGAGACATGATTACTTCGGCAGACTCACCATTCCGTTTCAGTTCCGTCTGATAGACGGCCCCCACAAAATCTCCGACATGCCCCTCCCCTTGCAGGAAGCGGTGAAGATCCAGGTCGGGTTGGAGAAAATGATCGACCAGACTTTTGCGAGCCCAGTTATCATACGCCAGTTTTTTATCCAGATCGGGTTGCTTAAAGTGCACCAGATCGTGAATGCTGTGCACCTCGTCCGATTCCCCATCGGCATGATTGGCTTCGTGATCATGCCCCTCATTGTGCTGAGCTTCCTGCTGTTGCTGACCTGCTTTGCGCACCGTATCGTGATACGCTTCGGGACGGCGATTGAGCGTTGCCAGTAAGTTATGTTTCGTCGCACGGATATCGAGTTCGTACAGAATCCCTCCCTGACTGGGAGCGAAATAACCAATCAACCGATTTCCTGAGAGGCGAATCTCCTTGCGGGCATCCAGGTTGTAATCGTCCGCAGTAACCTCGACCCACGGCGTGGAACGATCTGAAGCTTCTTCCAACAGATTGTCCGCCGCAATAACGTGTTCATACACGGCGTTCCGTAGATGCGGCAAATACAACCCGCCAAATGCTCCGTGCCAGAACGGACAGTTGCACTGCGCTTTATAGAGATGCGTCCGGGCCTGTTGCAGCAATTCAGGGCGGGCAACGTCTTCTTCATTCTCGAATGCTTTGTTCAACCGCTCGCTCACTTCGAGCGCCCGGGTATACATCTCGTTGCTTTCGGAATACTTCGTCCGGAAGTTCCGCCAGAAGCCTCCCCGGATAAACTGTTTCAATTGCGGCCAGTCTGCCTCATGTTCTTTTTGATGCACCAGATCCCGATACAACATCTGTTGATCCGTTTCGAGAACCCACTCGGTCATTTCGCGGTAGGTCGAATCGGGCAGATAACATTTGCCGATGGGGGAAACATAATCAACTGCTTCTTGCATGGTGCAGACGGAGAGCCATTCTTTGTGCTCCATCAACTTTTCGAAGAACCGGCGCAACCAGCCTTTACCGTAAACATGTTCCTGGGTGCCCGGCCAGGTCCCGAACTTTTCGCCGTCATCTCCAAAAGCGACAACTGCCCCAGGATGCCGTTCAGCGATGCCGCCCAGGTAATCGATTGTCTTCTGCGGATCCTGAAACGGAATCGTATACCGCAATGTTTCACTACCCGGAAAGATGCTGATCAATTTCCCTTCATCTTCCGTCAGAAAATAACCATGCAACTGTTCGTCGGTCATGCCGGCGCAGCGGAAGTGGTAGTCGTCCAGAATGGTGTATTCGATTCCCGCCCGATGAATATCGCTGACGAAAGTCGGTTCCCAAACTCGTTCCGGAACCCACATCCCGCGGACTTTCTGTCCGAACAACTGCTCCAGATAACGGGAGTAGGCCTCCATCTGGCCGATCCGGTCGCGTTGCGGAATATTCGCGAGAATCGGTTCATAGAATGGACCTCCCAGAATTTCGACTTGTCCCCGATCCACGAGCGATCGGACGATGTCGATATATTCCGGATGCCGTTCTACCAACCATTCGAGCAAGCTCCCCGAGTTATGCAACGAGATTGAAATTTCCGGAAACTCGCGGAGCATCTCGATAAACGGGAGGTAACTTTCTTGATACGACTGCTCAAACACACCATCGAAGTTACCGATGGGTTGGTGGTTATGAATAGCCAGGACGAGCCGGATGCGACAGCCCATCATCTGATCCTTTCCTGCCAGGGGGCGATTCCAATTTCGTTGTCGTTGAGATTATGGAAAATTGTATTCCGGTTGGCACCGAACCCGAACTGTTTATTTGAACTTATCCTAAAACCCGGTTGTGGCAGTTCTACAAACTGCTAATACGGTTCAATTTGACCCACCAGAGGGTTTCAGGATCACTTATATAGTCAATTGTCCGATCATCAGCACGCCAGAGGAGATGAGTGAAGTTCTCATTATCAGGGCACTCCCCTGCCATAAAGGGAGTATCTGTTCAGTCTGGCGGACCGGGTTGGGTGCATGTTGTACCCTCAGAAGAGAAGAGCGGCAATCTCAATCTGTCTGTTTTGCATGCAGTCGGTCCTTCGAATAAGCATCCTCGGGCCATGACACGAGCGCATAGTCACGCACAATTTATACACTCTTTTATCCATCCAGGAAACAACCCACCTTACCCGGAATCACACTATTAATAATAACGTTTGCAAATCGAGCCTGTCAGTCAAAATAGAGAAAATGTCCTATTCAGGCCCCCTTCAACTCCTTCGCCGCCGTTTCGGGTAACACCAGGTTCACAAGCACCCCACTCCCCAGTTCTAGTCCTGCCAACTGGGACAGTCGAGGGGTGATTTGCAAATACCACCGGTAACTGGCATCGGATTCATTGCCAAACGGTGTACTGTGTAACATGAAGTTAAAGGGTAACCCTTCCTGAAGCTGTGCATAACGATTCAACAGGAAATGCACCTGTTCTCCCAGTTCGCTTACCTCGCCTGCGCTCGCCAACTCAAACCGGCTCGATGAGTACCGGGGGACAATCCAGGTTTCGTACGGAAACTGACTGAAGAAGGGACAAAGCACCACCAACTTCTCCGTCGCACGGATTACGCGCGTTCCGGCAGCGATCTCCTCTTCCAACCACTCCTCAAAAAAATTTCGTCCCCGTTCTCTTTGATAGTTCTCGGCTGACTTCAGCTTTCGTTCCACCTCCGCGGGAACGAACGGCAGCCCAATGCACTGCGAATGAACATGCTCCAGGGAAGCCCCCGCCGCTTGTCCTTCGTTCTTGAACAGGAGCGCATACTTGATTCGAGAGTCCTCACTCAACTGCTTCCAGCGTGCCTGATACAAACTGAAGACGTTCTTCATCTGCTCCAGTGACAGTTCGTGGAAACGGGTAATCGGTTCCGGTGATTCGACAATCACATCGTGAGCGCCGTACACAGGTCGCGATTCAAAGAGGAAAGCTTTTGTTTTTTCTTCAACGCCGTTCGCAGAATTCTCGGAAAGGAAATCAACGGCGGGATACTTGTTGAAGATCGCCCGTACCTGCCACCCAGGACCATTCGGGACAGAGTCCGCATCACGAACGGCGAGAATCTCAGTCGTCGTTTTCGTTTCGTTTCCTTCGGCAAAGGGATCAAAACCACTCGATTCCTGTTTATTGCCCGATTGATAATTCGAAGGCCGCGCAGCTCGCTCCGGAGCGTATAAAGTCCATTCCCCCGTTAAAGGGTTCCGTCGCATTTCCGGCATAATGATTTACGGGCAGTTTTCTTAAGTTCAGAGTTTCAAATGCTCACAGGAATCGCTTCGCGGGGAGAGTGCGTCAAGCGCTGATAAATAT
This sequence comes from Planctomycetaceae bacterium, assembly GCA_020426395.1. Lineage (GTDB taxonomy): Bacteria > Planctomycetota > Planctomycetia > Planctomycetales > Planctomycetaceae > Polystyrenella. The sequence goes on along the minus strand of JAGQQC010000084.1, from coordinate 8,490 downwards.
TGATATATTCTTTCGCGCTACGGCTCCAGCTCCAGTCTCCCTTCATACAGTTCTGCACCAGCTTGTCCCAAGCGGGCTTATCTTCATACAGATCGAGCGCGCGGTTGATCGTCTGTAATAACGATTCCGTATTGTAATACTTGAACGAAAACCCGGTCCCTTTGCCTTCCTTGAGAGTCTCTTCGGTCGTGTCAACAACCGAATCGGCCAACCCTCCCGTCTCATGCACAATCGGCGGAGTCCCATACAGCATGCTATACATCTGATTGAGACCGCACGGCTCATAAGCACTCGGCATCAGGAATAGATCCGAGCCCGCTTCAATCAGATGGGCGAGGCCTTCATCGAACCCAATATAAGCGGCAATCTGTTCCGGATATTTTTGAGCAAGATACCGCAGATGGTCTTCGTACTGTGATTCCCCTGTTCCCAAAAACAGAAACTGAGCATCACGTTGAACCATCTCCAAAATAGGAGCGATGATATCGAGCCCCTTCTGTACGGCCAAGCGGGAAATCATACCGATTAACGGCGTATCCGGTTTCTGGGGTAAACCAAGCTGCTCTTGTAGCGCTGCTTTATTGACCGCCTTCCCTTCCTTGACGGTTTTCGCGTCGTAGTTTTCTTCGATATGAGTATCCACACTGGGTGACCAGATGTGGGTATCCACTCCATTCAAAATGCCAGACAGTTTATCGTGATGTGTCGCCAACACTTCTTCGAGACCGCAACCAAAACTGGGCGTCTGAATCTCTTTTGCATAAGTAGGACTGACGGTTGTCACCGCGTCAGCGAACACGATCCCGGTTTTCATCAGGTTCAGCTGACCGTAGGCTTCCATCTGACGCCAGTTGAAGTATTTCCAATCGAGCCCGGTTAACTCCATGTCCCAGTGCCAAAACTGTCCCTGATAGGCCAGGTTGTGAATCGTGTAGACGGAACGTGTTCGCAGGAACTGCGGATGATAAGCAAACTCGGTTTGCAGAAGCGCCGGAATGAGCGCTGTCTGCCAGTCATTCGCATGCACGATATGAGGGCGCAGAATTAATTTCTTGCAGACTTCAATGACCGCCCGGCTGAAGAAAGCAAATCGCTCACAGTTATCCGCGTAGTCGTGACCATTCTCCTGATACAACCCGGGTCGATTAAAATACTCCGGTTGATCAATCAGCAGCACAGTGACATTAGTGTTCGGGATCTCCGACCAATAGAGTTCCCCCGTGACGGTCTTCTCTCCCATCTCGATATCGAATTCAACACCGGTCTGGTGAATGGGATAGTTCGCCTTAGTGATCTTGGGTTGATTCGCCCGGTAGTACGGCAGTGCCAACCAGACTTCATGCCCCATCCGGCTGATCGCTTGCGGCAACGCCGCCGCCACATCCGCCAGTCCTCCCGTCTTGGCAAAGGGAACCGCTTCCGAACTGGCTATCAAAATACGCATCGAATTCGCTTTCCGTAATCCATCAACCCACAAGATCACCGCTCAACCGGAGGGGGACGAAACACACCGGCAACCCTGTCTCTCAAGCCTACCCGATATCCCACACCGAATCAGCCAAAACCCCTGAATAATCCCGCCATTTTAGAGAAGCAGGTGAACCTCTGCCGATCCTGCTGAGCGTAGCGATGAAACACTAAATGCGTTAAGGGATTTTGTTTTGGAACCACGAAATACACGAAAAGCACGAAAAAAAGCGGGTGTCTCAACGCACTCTGTTACGTTACTATCAATCTTATTTGAGAATCTGCTCACTATCTAAAAAGAGTCTGCCGGAAGGTCGTTGGAATGGTTGAAGTCATTTAGTAAGGAAGAATCGTATAGGCTTATGGGAGCCTGCTTTGAAGTTTATCGAGAGATGGGATGTGGATTTCTGGAAGGGGTCTACCAGGAATGCATGAAGATTGAATTAGGAGAACAGCACATTCCCTTTCAGGAACAGCCTACACTGAATCTGAAATATCGTGGTCTCATTCTATCCCAATATTATATTCCTGATTTTGTCTGTTACGACAAAATCATCCTGGAATTGAAATCCGTTAAGAAACTGGCAGATGAACATCGTGCTCAACTGCAAAATTACCTTCGCGCAACAGGATTAAAACTCGGGCTACTCATAAACTTCGGGCACCATCCTCAACTCGAATGGGAAAGAATCGTACTCTAAGCTTCATTTTCAATTCAGGTTCGATCAACTCCGCCACAGACTCAATCCATACTTGCTCTTTTTCGTGCCTTTCGTGTATTTCGTGGTTCCCAAAAATCCCTCCCCCCAGGTGGTCAACCCCCATCTCTTCCCTCTATAATCAAGCCTCCATCCCACTTCATTCGAAAGGCCTGATTTTGTCGGTTGAACCGCGAGATGATTCACTGCACTGGGACCTGGCCGCGGAGACGATTACCGTCCGAATCCGCTGGTTTGGTCTCGCGGCGGGTTGCGTGCTGGTGAATTTTATCGGGCGCGACACAAATCAACTCGTACTGAACGGCATCCTCGCTTTCGGGGCGCTCTTCGCCGTCTTCGATACCTGGTGGAGTTATCAAGGTAAAGTCTTCCTCGGTCGGTGGCCTCTCTTCATTTCGATGATGGAAGCGATCTACATCGGATTGCTCTGCAGTTACGACCACGGACTCGAAAGCCCATTCCGTTTTTATTACTTCATGTCGCTGCTCGTCTGCGCGTTTCGCTATCCACCCAGCGTGATCTACGCCACATTGGGTTTACACGGCCTCAGTTGCGTCTTCGTGATGATTGCCGCATCCGAACGTCCGGGGAACGACCATGTTTCGCTCGCGCTCATGCTCGTCTTACTCGGTTGGGTGACCGTCGCCAGCAAAGCACTCGCCAGCCTGGTTCAGGGCGCCAGCCGCCGCCTCGCGCATCTCAACAGTGAACTCCAGGAGAACCAGGCGCTCCTCGAACAGCGCATCGCCGAACGAACTCAAGCGTTACAGGAATCGCAGGCCTTTCTCGTACAACAGGAAAAACACGCCGCCTTCGGTCTGCTCGCCGCTGGAATCGCGCATGAAGTCGGAAACCCACTCGCCGCCATCAGTTCACTGGTGCAAATGCTCTCCCGCCGCGATCAGGATAAATACACGCAAGAACGGTTACAAATGGTGGATGAACAACTCCGCCGGATTCATCGAACCTTGCAGGAACTCGTTGATTTCAGTCGACCTGCTTCGCACGAAAAGAAGAAATGCGACATCCACGAAATCATCGACGCCGCGCTTAATATCGCCAAATACTATAAACGCAAAAAAGGAAAACGAATCGTCACCCGTTACGCCACTGGACTGCCCCCCCTTTATCTTGCCCGAGATCAAGTCGTACAGGTACTGCTTAACCTGATTCTCAATGCGATGGACGCCACGGAAGAAGGGCAAATGATCGAAATCAAGACATCACTGGAATCGGGTTGGTTGAAAGTCGCTGTCTCAGACGATGGCGTGGGGATTCCCGCCGAAAAACAAGAGTCGCTCTTTCAAGCGTATTACACCACCAAAAAGACGGGTACCGGCCTCGGGCTGTTCGTCTGTCGGCACATCATGGAAGACATTGGAGGGAAAATCGAACTGACTCACTCCGACGAATCCCGCACAACCTTTACTATTTATCTCACCGATGACACAATCCGGGAACTGGACGACCTCCACCCGGCAGAGACTCAAACTGAAACGAAAGAAATCAACGCGACGTGAACAATCCACCCGTCATCCTGATCGTGGAAGATGAAGAAATCATCCGCACTACCATGTCCGAATTTCTCAGCGGCGAAGGCTACCAGGTCGTTGAGGCTGGAACTTGCGCCGCCGCCGTGCAACAGGCATCGCAAAACCACATCAACGTCGCCATCTGCGATGTACAGCTTCCCGACGGCGATGGCATCGATTTGATGCGCCGGCTGCAACAATATAACCCCGATACCCTCGTCCTCATCATCACGGCTTACGCCACCGTCGAAAACGCGGTCGAGGCCTTCAAACGGGGAGCATTCGACTACCTCGTCAAACCAGTCCTCTTTGAAGATCTCGTCCATAAACTTGAACGACTCTTCCAATACCGGAACCTGTATCTCGAAAACCAGAACCTCCGTCGTGAACTCTCCCGCCGTGACCGAATCGAACAGATCGTCGGTTCCAGCAAAGCCCTTCTCGATGTGCAAGAGACAATTCGCAAAGCAGCCGTGACGAACTCGAACGTGATACTCGTCGGCGAAAGTGGAACCGGTAAAGAACTGTTCGCTCGTTCGATGCATTCCATCGGCCCAAAGAAGGAAGAGAAATTCGTCCCCTTCAATTGTTCAATCCGCCCCGTGGAAACACTCGAGGCCCAACTGTTCGGCGCCAAGGCGGGTTCCGTCTCCGGTTTGCAATCCGATGTCGCCGGCATTCTTGAATCAATCGGCGAAGGGACGATCTTCCTCTCCGAAATCACCCAGCTCCCCCTCGCCACACAATCGCAGTTATTGCGCGCGATCGAATACAAAGAGATCACGCCGCTCGGCGGTACCTCCTCGATTCCTTTCCACGCCCGCATTATCGCCGCGACGACCAAGGATCTCGAAACCGAAGTCAAGGAAGGAAACTTTCAGGAAGATCTCTTCTACCGGTTCGACGGTTGCAAGATTGTCATCCCCCCATTGCGCGAACGCTTGGACGATGTTCCTGAACTGGTCGAACATTTCATCGCCAAACATTCCCTCACCATGGGCAAGCGGGTCAACGGCGCCAGCAGCGAAACGATCCGTATGCTGATGTCCGCCCAATGGCGTGGCAACGTCCGTCAATTGGATAACGCGATTGAGCGTGCCGTGATGATGTGCGAAGGAATGCAGATCGAAGTCAACGATCTCCCCCCCGACCTCCTCGGCATCAACCAACCTCTCCCCGACACCGACGACCTGCGTAGCGCCCTACGCCACTACGAAAAACTCCACATCGCCCGCGTCCTCCGCCAATGCCCCGACAAACGCGAAGCGGCGAAACGGTTGAAACTGGGGTTATCAAGTTTGTACCGGAAGATTGAAGAGTTGGGGGTGGAGGTTTAAGTTTGGTCAAAGTAGAAATGAATCTTTGTTTTTCCAGACATCAAACCAGCACACCAAATAGGGACATTGGAATATTGTTTTCGACGCCATGACCTATAATATCAGGGTCATCAAACAAGTATGGTATGATCGTACTCTCGCCTAAATGAGTCAGCGCATCTGCAAAGGCTAAACACTACTGCCAAACTTCATAAGCCGAATTAATGGGTTCGGGAAACAAACATAATCGGATTCCGCAGTGGCGGCTAATATTTACCTAAGCACAACCTCACCAACTGGGAGTAGCATGAGTTCCCATGCCTATAACCGAAAAACTAAATTTTCATACTATAGCCATCCTGGCCGTAATTGGCATTCTGATTGCCACCTTAAGTTTGAAGGTGGCAGTTTCTATCTTCCGACTTTTTCACGGTGAGCCAGATCGATCATCAGACTTGGAAAGCGAGACAAATCAAAGCCAGAGCTGGATTGACTCCTTTCCTCCTACCATTGCAGCCTCACTCGTGATAACCCTTTCCACGTCGATCGGTACCGCGTTTTTATCGTATTGGGTTCTAGCGTTTACTGCCTCATTCGCAGGGGCCGAAAAACTGAAAAACTTTCCGTCTCTTATGGTCCTGCTTTCCTTGGTCCTCATCTTTATCGTCGTCGAATCGAGCTTTCTCGTCAGTTTGATTAAGCTGAAAGTATCAGAGTCAATCATCATCTCATTCTGGCACCTCGCCTCAATGATAGCAATCATGTTCTTCGTCATCTTACTTGGAGGCGGACTGATAAGTTCACTTGCCTAAGAATACTGAAACGCATTCCGTTTGAATGACATTCTTCCCCTTCCATCCATCCTCTCGACAATCGCGAAGCGTTTGAAACTGGCTTTATCGAGTTTGTACCGGAAGATTGAGGAATTGGGGGTGGAGGTTTGAAAGCGACAAAGCCTTCACAGTAGCAGGCGAAGATCTTTGCAAGACCAGAGTTGCTAACTGACATGCAACATGGATTCTACAGAAGGTTGACTATCGTAGCGATCCATTTCCACTATCAGCGTACCAGTCCAACCTTCAGGTAACGTACTTGTTTCTTCATTATAACTTGTGATCGAGGCAATGTTTCCTGAACAGCGATTGTCTCCTGGATCCTTGTCATTACGTATTACGTATGATGAAATAGTCCCCAACAGACATTTGACCTTCGTAGACTTTACCTCCAAGAAGAAATTTGTTTCCTTTTACCTTTTCAACATGAACTATATAGTAAGTGTTGCGACTCATTCGCTTTGACCCATCTGTGAAGCGTGTTGTTCGTACTCAGGAATCCGATCTAAAACTGTCTACGAGCATTAAAAAGCCACTACCCGCTTTCCGCAACGCCCCTCTTTTTCGTGGCCGTTCGTGTATTTCGTGGTTCTTCAATCATCAACATGACCCGTGAAACAAACCGCATCATTACGCCAATTCATGTTCCGCCTCGGCAATGAGTGCGTCTTCTTCTTCGGGGGCCTGGGCGACCAGGTGGTTTCGGCTGTAGAGGAAGAAGTAGAGCATGCCGACCACAATAAACGCGGCTGTACCGACGATTGCAAAGCGGTAGTCTTTCACGGCGAACGTCGCGATCAAGGCAAAGATGGAAAGCACAAAACCGACCACGGCTCCGGGGATACCGAGCGGGCTTTTGTATGGTCGCCGCATGTTGGGACGGCTGACACGTAATTTGATGTAACTGAGCATCACCAGAGCATAAGAAATCACCGCGCCGAAAACGGCCATGTTCAAAAGCGCCGCGCCAACGATGGAGGTTCCCCCGGCGGGCGGTTTGGTGTACTCGATCAACCCGGTACAAACGAGACCGATAAGCGCTCCGAGGATCAATGCCATAAAAGGAGTTTTCCGTTCGCCGGTGATCGAAATCCAGCGGGGAAAGTAACCGGCTCGAGAGAGCGCGAATAGCACGCGACCATACGCATAGATGATCGCGTGGAAACTGGCAATCAGGCCCGTGAGCGAAATCACCACCATCAATGTCAGCCCGACCCCTTCTCCGAACAGGGCTTTGAAACCATCCGCCAACGGAGCTTCCGATTTTCCGATTTCCAGCGCCCCGCCACCGACACTGGAGTTCAACACCAACGTTAACAGGGAAAGCACCAGCAAGGTGAGGATCCCCCAGATGAGCGCCTTGGGCATATCGTTGACTACGTCGTGCGATTCTTCCGCAGAGAGAGGAAGTTGTTCAATCGCCAGATAAAACCAGATCGCAAACGGGAGACTGGCGAATACCCCTTCCCAACCCTGCGGCAACCATGCATTGGCTCCGATGAGCCCATCCCTCGGGGGGATATTATGCAACTTCGCCAGATCAAAGCTCTCACTGAACGGAACGCAGGCATAAAAGAAGAGTAGTACCCCAATCGCGATGACAGTGACCACTAAACTGACCCGGAAGGTTAACTCGACGCCAATGATGTTAATGACCACAAAGAATGCATAGAACAATAACCACCAGACATACTGCGGCACTTCTTCCAGGAAAGGAATCTGTTGCAGATAACCGCTGATGTAATAAACAATCACGGCTGGTGTCAGCACGTATTCAATCGTGTCGGTCAAACCACAGAGATAACCGCCAGTTGGACCAAAGGCATTACGGGTAAAAGAGAAGAAACCTCCCGCGTGAGGTAACGCTGCGGAAAGTTCGGCGATGGTAAAGACCATGCACAGATACATGACCGCCATCAACACCGTCGCAATCGCCAACCCTCCAAATCCGCCGACGGCGAGACCCTGGTTCCAGCCACCGTAGTCACCGGAGATCACGGCCCCCACCCCAATCGCCCAAAGCAGGACCCACCCCGCATGCTTTTTGAGTTGACGTTCCGAAAGATATTTTTCATCAACGTTGTCGTAACGAACGGAACTTTTCTTTTCCGGTTTCTCCGGTTGAGACATAGGAATATCTTTCAATCAACGACCGAACGGAATAGACATGCATAAGAAGAACAAACAGAAGGGCTTCCTTCCCATTGAACGACACGAAGGTGCTGTTTGCAATTCTCAGAGGAAAATTCCGTTCCAAGCGACAGAATTTTTCAGCCGGTTTCTATTCAGAATAGACCGTCGTGGTCATTCTCCCGGAGTCGCAGTCGGTTCTTCCGACTCTTCCTGCATTCGATACAGGGGGAGGAAGCGATAGTAGACTTCCAGGCAAAGTGTGCTGAGGGCGGTTGTGTAAATACGTCCGCCATAAGGAGCCCACTTCGAGCGGGGCTCCCAGCTACCGGCGAATTCTCCGGTGCGACGTTGTTCGGCGACGATCCGATCACGGAGGCTGTTGTTCCAGGTGTTCCAGTCCTTACCCCCATGTTGATACATCGCTAACGTGCCGTAGTACCAATAATAAAGATTATACTCTCGACGACTGGGGAGATTCTCAAGCATATGG
>JAGQQC010000083.1 GCA_020426395.1 Planctomycetaceae bacterium | reverse complement strand
TGATTTGAAAGTAAAAGTTCCAGGTGGGTAGCCCAGACAATCTCGAAGAGTAGTCTGGGTCGCGCAGCGACAAGCGGACGCCGATGCTATTTATACGTACGAAATGCTCGTCACATAAAATCATTCACTGCCCGCTTATGCCTTCGGCACCCAGACAACGCTAGCGCGATTGTCTGGGTTACCCATAATTATATGTGTTTCGTGGTCTCAAATCCGTTCAAAGTATCGGCGGCGTTCCCAATCCGTAATTTCTCGATCGTAGGTGGCCTGCTCGGTACGGAAGAAGTGTGTGTAATGCCGTTGGACATCTTCTCCGAAGGCATCGCGGACAAACTCGGATTTCTCGAACAAGTCGGTCGCTTGGTGCAAGGTTTGAGGGACCTGCGGAATTTCACTGGCGTGGTACATGTCCCCCGAGAAACATTCGGGGGGTTCGATCTTATTGGCGATTCCTTGGAGCCCCGATGCCAGCGAGGCGGCAAACGCAAGATACGGGTTACAATCTGCACCTGGGATACGACATTCAATCCGCAGACTGGGGCCACTCCCCACGATACGAAATCCAGCCGTGCGGTTATCATTACTCCAGGCAAGTCGAGTCGGCGCCCAGGAACCGGACTGGAAACGTTTATACGAGTTCACCGTCGGTGCATAAAACGGAGTGACTTCCCCCGCGTAGCGAATCCACCCCCCCAGAAAATGACGGAAAGTATCGGAACAGGCAATCGGCCCAAACTTATCTGTTCCCACGAAGGCATTCTCTCCCTCTTTCCATAAACTGAGATGGACGTGGGAACTGGAGCCGGCCCATTTGGTTTCAAACTTCGCCATGAACGTCACGCTGACTCCCATTTTGTCAGCCGTTTCTTTAAGGCACTGCTTATAGACCGCATGATTGTCGGCCATTTTGAGGATGTCATCGTACTTGACGTTGAGTTCATGCTGACCTGTTCCCCATTCCCCTTTGGTCGATTCGACGACGACGCCCGATTGGCTTAGATACCGTCGCACCGCTCCGTTGAACGATTCCTCCCGAGCCCCTTGCAGCATGTGGTAGTCTTCAATGTACCAGCCGGCGGGTTGTAAGTTCTGAAAGTTTTTCTCGTGTGCTTCCCGGTAACTGTTATCGAACAGATAGTATTCGAGCTCAGAGCCTGCCTTGGCATTAAAGCCTGCTGTCTCGGCTTTGGCAATTTGCTGGTTTAAGAGACTTCGCGGAGCTTCACGTACGGGAGCATGGGTGACATCGTTCTGCAAGTTGCATTGAATGAGGGCGGTTTTTTCCAACCAGGCGGCGCGGCGCAGTGTCGTAAAATCAGGTAAGAGGTGGAAATCGCCGTAACCACTTTCCCAGTTCGCCAGTGCATACCCGGGCACCGGCTCCATCTCCATATCAACTGTCAACAGATAGTTACAGGCGTGGGTCCCCCCTTCGGCAACGGTATCGAGAAAGAACCGGGCATCAAATCGCTTGCCGACCATCCGCCCATACAGGTCGGTAAAGACGACGGCGACGGTATCAATTTCCTGCTGCTTGACCAGTTCTTCAAGTTCAGGCAAAGTCAGTAATCCGGGAGGGGTCGACATGGATAAACTCCAACGATGTATCTCTTGGCAAAAAATCGGTTATGAAAATAGACGAGGAAGCATCGCTTATTTATAAGCGGTCTTCCAACTGTTTAGACAATAGTGAGCTTGTCCCTGGTGGTGCGCTTCATGCCAGGAGACTACCGTTAACAGTTTGGCGATAGACCAACCCCGTTCCTGCCTTCCGGCAGTAAGCTGGCTGAGATCCATCCCTTCAAAAGTTCGAATCGCCTCCAGTAAATGTTCGCGCGTGACGGATAACGTGTTCCGGATCTCTTCCGGCATATGAATGAGATCATCCGGAGTGCTCTCTCGCTGAAACCGGGAAACCAGGTCCGGTAAACCGGGTTCACTGTTCTGAAGGAAAATGGTTGCAAAATTCTCTTCAGAAACCGCGATGTGCATCAACTGCCAGCAAATATGCGCCCGCCCGGGACTTGGTTGCCAACCGAGGACTCCAAAGGGATCCGGAAGTTCTTCAATTTCTTTCAAAGTCGCCAAGGTGCGCTCTCGTGCAAATTCCCAGTGCTGAATCGCTTGTTCGATGGCACTCATGACAGGGGTCCTCGCTTTAACTTTTCATTTTTCTCAAAGAGGTTGATTGTAACGACTTTACATCTCAGGGGAACAATACGTATTCATGATTAACATCGACTTTCTCTGATGCGTGTTCTCTTGGGTAAACTCACTTTTACCTCATTTCCCCTATTCAATTCTATGCGGCAGCCAGGCTCGATTCCTGCAGTGACGAAAGATTTTCCATGAGTATCCACGTCTTCCCTGCTACTGGAAGCAACAAGCGACGTGCTTTGGAAGTACTCTTTTACGATCTGCTTCCAGATGAACAGACCGAACAAATTGACACCGTCCTGGAGGCAGAAAATCGAGGCGAACTGGACCTTGAGGGACTTTACCTGGCAGAAGAAGAGGAGAGAGAGGTCGGGGCCTGCCTGACCTTGACCCAGAAAGATCGTTCGGCCTTCATCTGGCCACCCGTCGTGCTCAATCCCGCAAATTGGGAACGGGTGGGCTCCGCATTACTTCAGGAAATCCACCAAGTACAGCAGGCCCAGGGAATTCTCTACGCCCAGGCCATGTTGGAGCCAGAAGCCTTAGACCAACAGAGCTTGCTTAAGAAAAATCAATTCGAGTCACTCGCCAGGCTCTATTTTATGGAATGTCCCTTGGAAACCGCCCCCACCGATACTCCTCTCCTTCGTTCGGGTGCCAGTTGCCGCTCAATGTCACTGGCAGAACTGGGAGAGGAGCAGGCTTTCCACGGAATTATCGAGCGAACCTACGAGGATACACTGGATGTTCCCCAGTTTAACTTAATGCGGACGGGGGCAGAATCACTCGAAAGCCATCGCGGAAATGGCCCGTTTGATCCGGCACTTTGGTTTCTGTATTACGTGGACGAAGAACCTGCTGGATTAATTTTACTACGGGACTACGTAACTGACGACAAATGGGAAATCGCCTACATGGGGGTGATCCCCGATTACCGCGGAACCGGCCTGGGTATGTATATGTTGCAAGAAGCGATCAACCGGGCTCGGGAGATCGGACGTGCGGCAATTTTCCTCGCCGTCGATTCCCGAAATCATTATGCATTGGAGATTTACAAGCGAGTCGGATTCAGCCAAACCTCAATCAAGCAGGTCTTGATTCGCAAGTAGCTTGTTTGCTGACAACAGGTTAAGGCAGAATCGAGGTCGAAAGATTTCGTCTACACTCGATCTGATAATCTGGAGCTTGTCTGAATAAATTTGAGAAATTCCACAACTTCTCAACATGTCGAATCACGATATGCGGGTGGAGGAAAAAAGTTCTGTCTGTGAAGATGCATGAATTTTCGGAGAAGAAGCGTCGTGCGAACCTTTCGAAAAAAATCTCTTTCAGAAATTCCTTCGCTGAGGTTTGACAGTTGAGAGCGGGAGGATAATATCGAGCTACAGTGATCAAGTCGTCCTTTCGACCGTTTGCATGGTGCAACGCAAGCTGTCGAATCATCCTGTCTTATCAATCCTCTCACTGACTACAAGGATTCGTTTTCGCGTCAATTCAGTAACGGACTGCTATCTCTCTCTTCGTTTAGAGTGAGTTTCTCTCTCACAACAAACGGGTGAATTGCGCGCAATGACTGGCTTTGAAGACACAGCCCTGAAGGGATGCACGATGCAGGCCCAATCCTTGGCGATGGTGCAGCCGCACGATTTTAGCGAATCGAATTTTCTCGAACTTTTACGAGATGAAATAGGGTTAAAAAATTATGAAAGCTGGTTTCAGAATAAAGTCTCCTTGAAGACAGACCAGGACGAACTAAGCATCGGCGTCGGCAGCCCGTTCCTGCTGAACTGGATTCAACGTCAGTTCCGCTCCGCTTTGACCAAACTGGCGAAGAATTTTCTGGGAGCGTCCGTGCGCGTCAACTTCCATGTCGATGCGACGCTACTGGAACAAACCCGTGCCGAAGTTCAGAAAACCGTGGTCCAGAAACAGGCCCCCGCGGCCGTCGCTATGCCTTCGGCGGTAGCCAACGCACTTTCCAGCTCCACTCCCTCCGAAAAGATAACTTCCCCTGCACGGAAAGCCGTTCCCCAAACAGGTCAAGCGCGCCGCACAGGCCGAAAGTTTGCCAGTCTGAACGATTTTATCTGCGGCAAATCGAACGAACTGGCTTACACCGCTTCTATGCAGGTATGCCACTTTCCCGGCGAACGGTTCAACCCGCTCTATCTGCATGGGAATGTCGGGTTAGGTAAAACTCACCTGTTAGAAGGAATCTACAAGGCGGTTCGACAAGCGCACCCAAATCTAAACGTGATGCTGATTAACGCAGAATCGTTCGCAAACTACTTCACCTTGGCGTTACGCGACCGAACCCTTCCCAGTTTTCGACACAAGTTTCGAAACGTCGATGTCCTGTTGGTGGATGACATCGATTTCCTGGAAGACAAAAAAGTGATCCAGGAAGAATTCCTGCATACGTTCCGACAACTGGATTCCAAAGGATGTCAGATTGTGCTGACTTCGGACCGGCATCCTCGGTTACTGACCAAAACATCCTCTGAGCTGACTACCCGCTTTCTTTCTGGCCTGGTATGTAAGATTGAAGCGCCCGAGAAAACGACTCGTGAACAAATTCTGCAACATAAAGCCCTGGCCATGGACAGCCCGCTCAGTAGCAGCGTGCTCAAGTTTGTCGCCTCCCGGTTTCAACAAAACGTGCGGGAACTGGAAGGAGCACTGAACTGCCTGGAAACCCATCGGCTGCTCGAACCAAACCAGACCCTTTCCGTGAATTCCGCTCGCAAGATTCTGGCCGATCTGGAACGGGACTGCGTCCGAATCGTCCGCATGGCGGACATCGATTCCATCGTCGCTGAATTTTTCGGAATCACACCGGATGAGATTAAATCTTCCAGCCGCAGCCGTAAGTACAGTCTGCCAAGGATGATTGCGATCTACCTGTCCCGCAAATTAACCGAAGCGGCCTATAAGGATATTGGCCAACATTTCGGCGGCAGGAACCACAGTACCATCATGTCGGCTGAAAAGAAGGTCCGCAAATCGCTCGATCAGGGAGACGTCTTCAAACTGGCCCTGCGGGAATGGCCGGCTCGGGAATTGGTAGACACGCTGGAAAGGCGGTTGCTCGCTTCTTGAGAGAGTTCCCGTGAAACTGTTGCAATCTGCCCCTAAACATCCTACTGTGACAGAATGACCGAGCCATTTTGGGGGCGTCGCTCAGAACGGTTTTCGGTTTAACAGATGGTTACCTCAGATCTTGAAACGACAGGCTGTTGCTGATGATTCTCTCCGGCATGGAAATCAAAGCCCAGTTGGGAAAAAATATCGAGATCGACCCGTTCCGGGAATCGCAGCTCAACCCGAACAGTTACAACTTGACCTTGCACGATGAACTTCTGGTCTATGAAGAAATCGTGCTCGATATGAAGCGTCCCAACCGCTATCGCCGTTATGAAATCCCGGAAGAGGGGTTTGTGCTGCAACCACACAAGTTGTACTTGGGCCGAACAGTCGAACGGACTGAAACGCACAACCTGGTTCCCATGCTGGAAGGCCGCTCTTCCGTCGGACGTCTAGGCTTGATCGTCCACTGTACAGCCGGTTTCGGCGATGTCGGCTTTTGTGGTTACTGGACTCTCGAAATGTTCGCCGTCCAACCGGTTCGTATTTATCCGCACATCCCGATCTGTCAAATCTTCTATCACACGCTGGAAGGTCCGATCGAGGAATACAAAAGCGAAAAATACCAGCATAACCGCGACATCCAACCCAGCCTGCTGTACCGTGAGTTTGAACAGCATGAGGACCCGCAAATGCGGTTGAGCTTTCATTTGCACGAAGAGTAACGGCGGGGTACCCTGCCGCGCTGAAATCGAGTCTCTTTGCCCTTGTAATACGGTTCGCGCTCAAGTATCAACCAGTCTGGGGCGCCCCGAACCACAGGTGGGCGTTTCGCTTCAATTTGTTCCCTCATTATCACACAGACAAAAATCATGTCGCAGCAATACATTATGTCGATTGAAGGCCTGACTCGCATCTATGACGAGAAAGAGGTCTTGAGCAATATCAACATCGCCTTTCTGCCGGGGGCCAAAATTGGGGTGCTCGGGGGGAATGGAGCGGGGAAAAGTACGCTCTTGCGGATTATGGCCGGGCAGGACAAAGACTTTATGGGGACTGTCCGTCCTGCGAAGAACATCAAGATCGGCTTCTTCGAACAGGAACCAAGGCTTGACCCAAATCAAACCGTTGAGGAATCCATTTCCGAAGCGGTTACGGAATCCCAGGCGATCATCGACCGGTACAACGAAGTGAACATGAAGTTCTCCGAAGAGATGACACCGGAAGAAATGGAACAACTCATCGAAGAGCAGGCGAAACTGCAGGACAAAATTGACGCCGCCAATTTGTGGGAACTCGATCGAACCGTAGAATTGGCCATGGACGCCCTGCGAGTTCCGCCTGGGGATGCAAAAATCGAAACCCTTTCCGGGGGAGAAAAACGGCGTGTCGCTTTATGCCGACTTGTCCTCGAAAATCCGGACATGCTCCTTCTCGACGAACCGACGAACCACCTCGACGCAGACTCCGTCGCCTGGCTGGAACATTTCCTGCAAGACTTTCCCGGAACAGTCGTCGCGGTCACCCACGACCGGTATTTCCTCGATAACGCCGCCGGCTGGATTCTCGAACTTGATCGGGGACGTGGTATTCCCTACGAAGGGAACTACTCCTCCTGGTTGGAACAAAAACAGAAACGACTTCAAGAAGAAGAACGTCGCGAGACAAAACGGCAACGGATGTTGAAACAGGAACTCGAATGGGTTCGCATGTCGCCCAAAGCGCGGTCGACCAAAAACAAAGCTCGTCTTGAACGATACGAATCACTCGCAGCACAAAAATACGACGAACGAGAAGACGCGGCCGATATTCAAATTCCGGTTTCTCGTCCATTGGGCGATCTGGTCGTACGTGCTGAAGGGTTGAACAAGGCCTTCGATGACAAAGTTCTGTTTGAGGACCTCGACTTCAATCTACCGCGCGGAGGAATCGTCGGTGTGATCGGCCCGAACGGAGCAGGGAAAACGACCTTGTTCAAAATGATCATGGGTATCGAAGAACCAACCGCAGGCTCACTTCGCATTGGCGATTCCGTCGAACTTGCTTACGTCGATCAAAGTCGCGATGCCCTGGATGCGGATAAATCTGTTTACGAAGAAATTTCCGGTGGACTGGATGTACTCGAAGTAGGAGGCACGCGTATTCACGCTCGCGCGTATTGCGGCCGGTTTAATTTCAAAGGTTCTGATCAACAGCAAAAAGTGGGAACTCTTTCTGGCGGACAGCGTAACCGGGTCCATCTGGCCAAGTTGCTCCGTTCCGGCGGAAACCTGTTGCTCCTGGACGAACCCACGAACGACCTTGATGTCGAAACACTCCGTTCGCTGGAAGAGGCCTTATCTAATTTCGGTGGCTGTGCGATGGTCACCAGCCACGACCGCTGGTTCCTCGACCGCATCGCAACGCATATTCTCGCCTTCGAGGGAGATAGCAGCGTCGTCTGGTTTGAAGGGAACTACAAAATGTACGAAATCCAACGTCGGGAACGACTCGGAGAAGAGGCAGATCGGCCTCATCGAGTTCGTTACAAACGGATTGTCACATAAGTTGCTCCTCCGGGGGCCCCAATAAAACCAATCATTGAAGACTTTCCGGCATTCACTGCGGAAAGTCTTTTTTCATGCCCTGCGACTGGTCTTCGTGGGGTGGTCTGATAGGATGAATTCTTATACCAGCTTCCCTGTTTTTTCGGATTAAGGATTCCAGTTCATGCGAACGTTCTTCCGGAATGTCTCCTATCTTGTTTCGTTTTCGATCCTGATTCTTTCTCTTCCAGCACTGCTGGCGGATGGCGAACGGGATAACAGTTCGACCGACGTCCGCCGGATCCCCAAACCTGGAGTAGTCGTACCGGAAAATGTGCGAATGGAACTGGAAGAGGGGCTCAACCAACTTCAAAAACAGTTGGACGTACTAGTTCAGCGCGAGGATGAGTTCACGAAATCGTTATTACCGGATATTGAAATTTTCCATCGGGCGATCCGAGTCGCACTGCAGTATGATGAATTTTTTGATCCGAAAGAATTCGTCGCGGCCCAAAAACTTCTGGCTGAAGGGGAAGCTCGCGCAAGCTCACTTTTGAACAAACAGGCCCCTTGGACACAACAAACAGGGCTCGTCGTGCGCGGGTATCGATCTCGTATTGACCAAACCGTTCAGCCTTATGGATTGGTTATCCCGGAAAATTATGATTTCACTGGCTCTCGAGAATATCGCTGCGACCTCTGGTTTCATGGTCGGGGGGAAACGTTGAGTGAGTTGAATTTTATAAACCAACGCATGAACACCGTAGGTTACATTCAACCGGAAAACACAATCGTACTGCATCCTTACGGAAGATACTCCAACGCGTTCAAGTTTGCCGGGGAAGTCGATGTACTGGAGGCGCTCGAATCGACGCAACAACGTTACCGGGTCAATAAAGATCTCATCGCTTCGCGAGGCTTTTCCATGGGTGGGGCCGCGGCCTGGCAGTTTGCCGTCCACTACCCGGATCGCTGGTTTGCCGCGACTCCTGGAGCAGGCTTCTCGGAGACTCCTGAATTCCTCAAATTCTTCCAGAAAGAAAAACTGAATCCGAATTACTACGAAAGATCACTCTGGCATCTTTACGATTGCACGGATTACGCCGTTAACCTGCTTACCTGTCCTACGATCGCCTACAGTGGTGAACTCGATATTCAGAAACAGGCGGCGGATATTATGGAAACAGCGCTCGCCGAAGAAAATATCCGCTTGATGCACATCATCGGCCCCGAAACCAAGCATCGCATTCATCCCGATTCATTGAAAATCATTGAAGAGAAACTATCTGCCCTCGCCGAATATGGCCGCCCCTTTCTTCCGCGACGTCTGAAGTTTGTCACCTACACTTTGAAGTATAACCGGAATCACTGGATCACCCTAAACGGGCTGGAGCAGCATTGGCAAGCAGCTCGGATTGATGCGGAAGTTCGCGGGAATGAATTGATCGCCACGACCCAAAATATAACCGACCTGACTTTCGATTTTCCTGCGGGATCGTATCGATTTGAGATGGATCAACCCGTAACCGTCAATATTGATGGGCAGAAACTGAGCCTTCCCGGTCCCATGTCGGATCTTTCCTGGAAAACTCGTTTGCATCGGGAGGGCGACAACTGGGTGGCAGGAGAGCCGATGTATATCGGTTTGCAAAAACAGCATAACCTGCAAGGTCCGATTGATGACGCCTTCATGGATTCATTTGTGATCATCACTCCCACCGGCCAAAGCCCGCATAGCTTGACACAACAATGGACGGCGTCTGAACAAGAACATGCGATTGAACATTGGAGACGCCATTTCCGTGGAGATGCGCGCGTTCTGTCTGATACGGAACTGATCGAGGAAGAAATTGCTCAGTCTAATTTGATTCTCTTCGGAGATCCCAACAGCAATCAGATCCTCGCCAAAATAATTGACCAGTTGCCCATCAAGTGGACCGAAGAGGAAATACAAGTGGGTTCCAAATCATACCCGACCGATCACCATGCGTTGGTCATGATTTATCCCAATCCACTCAATCCGAAAAAATATGTCGTTCTCAACAGTGGTTTTACCTTTCGAGAATACGATTATCTCAATAACGCCCGACAGGTTCCCAAACTTCCTGACTGGGCCGTGATTGATTTGAACACCCCGCCGGACAGCCGAGGCCCGGGCAAGGTGGTTGACCTCGGTTTTTTCGACGAAACCTGGCAACTTAATTTAGCACCGTAATCTACTCCAGCCGTACTTTTCTGCAGCCGTTACTTTTCCCAGTGACCCAACCTTTTACCTGGCAGAATTTTCATGTCCGCTGACAACTTTTTGTCATTCCTGCTCACTCAAAATCCCTCAGAAGAGCAGTCCGTATTGCCTGGTCCCCGATTGCGCACGTATGGAAACTTAGAAGCAGAGTGGGAAGCGGTCACGGATGGAGCTGCGTTATTTGATCTTCAGCATTCATTCTGCTGTCGTATTACGGGAAAAGATCGGATCAAATTTCTCAATAACTTCTGCACGAACAATATCAGCTTGCTCCAACCAGGTTCAGGCTGCGAAGCCTTCGCCGCTTCAATCAAAGGACGCATTCTCGGACACTTCTTTCTTATTTGCGAAACAGATAGCTTGCTTCTGTTTTCGCTTAGTGGCTATGCAGAAGATCTGCTCAATCACTTTCGCAAATATGTGTTGTTGGATGACGTGCAGTTTACTGAGTTGAACAATGATTATGCGCTATTTTATGTCACCGGATTTAATGCCTCCGCGAAGTTGGAAGAACTAACAGAGACTCGTCTCGCCCGTTGGCAGTCTGCGGAAATTAACAAGTTTGAACAACCTTTAACATCAATCAGAATCGATCTGTTTGATATGCCAGGTTATCTTCTGCTGATTCCTCAAAATGATGTTGTCACACACTGGAAAAATCTGACAGACAACGGCATACTCGCCGCAGGAAGTGATTGCTTTCATACATTGCGGATTGAAAGTGGACTTCCTTTATGTGGAATTGATGTCACCGAGAAAAATCTCGTTCATGAAGCGGCACGAACACAATCAGCCGTTTCATTCAATAAAGGGTGTTACCTCGGGCAGGAGCCGATTGCTCGCCTGGAAACATTAGGTCACACCAATCAGGAGATAAGGAGTCTGTCGTGGGACGGAGCCCACACTTTCTCCTCAGGAACTCCGCTCTTCCCCACTACGGGTGACAAATCCATTGGCCATCTGACTTCTTCCTGCCCGCACCCCGAAGGCAATCGTGGCTTGGGGCTCGCCCTCCTTCGACGAGAATACCTCGAACCGGACACGTCTGTGCTACTTGGTGAAGAAGCGGACAGCAGACAGATCGCAGTGGTGATGTAATAAACGCTGTCATCGAGCCGCCATTACCCATTTCGCCTTAATTCTCCCAGAGCGAAATTCCTGTCGAGCCGTTCGGTACCATCGGCGCCCCGATTTCTCTAAGATACGTTTTTACGTACATTACATCGCTTCTTTCAGGAGTCCAGGAATGAAAGCCCCGATTCGCGTGGCCGTGACAGGTGCCGCCGGTCAGATTGGTTATGCTCTCTTGTTTCGTATTGCCTCAGGTCAGGTCTTTGGTGATGACCAGCCCGTAATTCTGCATCTCGTTGAAGTTCCTCCCGTGATGGGCGCTCTGGATGGTGTCGAAATGGAACTGGACGACTGTGCTTTTCCGACACTCGCCGGTGTGGTTAAAGCGGACAGCGATCATCTGGAAGATGGATTTGCGGATTGCAATTTTGTGCTGTGCGTTGGTTCTGTTCCTCGAAAAGCAGGGATGGAGCGGGGTGATTTGATCCGTATCAACGGACCAATCTTCACCAACACCGGGAAAGCAATTCAAGCTGCCTCTGCCAAGGACGTCAAAGTCGTCGTCGTGGGAAATCCGTGTAACACTAACTGCCTGATTGCCATGGCAAACGCCCCGGATGTTCCGCGCAGTAACTGGTACGCGATGACGATGCTGGATGAAAACCGGGCTGTCACCCAACTGGCTAAAAAGGCGGGCAAAACCGTCAACGATGTCAAAGGGATGGCGATCTGGGGTAATCACTCAGCGACACAGTACCCTGACTTTTACAACACCACCATCGACGGTAAACCAGCCGCCGAAGTGATCAACGATGAAGCCTGGCTTCAGGGAACGTTCCTGGAAACGGTTCAGAAACGAGGCGCGGCAGTCATTCAGGCCCGCGGAGCCTCCTCGGCTGCTTCCGCCGCGAACGCTTGCATCGACACCGTGAAGAATATCATCAAACCAACTCCCGCTGGTGAAGTCTTCAGCGCCGCGATTTGTAGCGATGGTAGCTACGGAGTTGATGAAGGTTTGATCTGCAGCTTCCCTCTGACAAGTGATGGCTCAACCTGGTCGATCAAACAGGGTGTTGCACAAAATGAATGGGCGCAAGCCAAAATCGACGCAACGGTTGCCGAACTAAAAGAGGAACGGGACACCGTCAAAGATCTGTTGCCGTAGAAAAAATCGAGCCGCCATCCTCAGACCCGGTTGTGGCTGATCTGAAATTTTCAGATAGATGGTAATGCGACCGATCAAAGGGTTTAGGATCACTTCAAACAGCATGCCCTAGGCAATCTCACCCGGTTGTCTGGGGCAACTTTTTATCCTGCTTTAATTTTTCACATTCAGCCCCGTCCGTTTGGCCCAGGCAAACCAGGCCTGGCTCATCTGCTCTACCTGATCCGGACGCTGTGCCGCCAGATCGTGAAGCTCCGTGCGATCTTCTGTGATGTGGTACAACTCCCATGCTTTGATATCACGGTCCCAGCAAAGTTTCCAGTCGCCCATACGGATGGCCCGGTTACCCGCCCATTCCCAATATAATGTCCGCTGATTCAGCGCCGGTTCCTTCTCGCCTGATTTCATCACGGAAAGCAAACTGAGCCCTTCCACGGGTTCAATCTTTTCTCCCTGATAGATTTCAGGATAAGTGGCTCCTCCCAGCTCTGCACAAGTCGGAAGCAGATCGATAATGTGGCCTACATTTCGATTGAAGGTTCCCCCTTCGATCTTCCCCGGCCAATGAACAATAAAGGGAGTCGAGATTCCCCCCTCGTGCACCCATTGCTTGTATCGACGGAATGGAGTGTTTGATGCATAAGCCCAGGAAGGCCCCACCGTGGTGTAGGTTTCCACCACGCCTGGCTTGAACGCCGGATCTTCTCCTCCGGGAATTTCGCGACAACCTCCATTATCAGAAAGAAACATGACGACCGTATTCTGATCGATCTTCTCTGCTTTCAATGTCTCCAGGATACGACCGATTCCCCGGTCCATAATTTCAACCATCGCCGCGTAAACTGCCATACGACGATCCTGCCAATCGTGCGCTTCGGCCTCTTCCCAGGGAACCACCTC
>JAGQQC010000082.1 GCA_020426395.1 Planctomycetaceae bacterium | reverse complement strand
CTACCAGCCAGATCGGTATACCGACGCAAAAGTTGACGAATCTCCTTTTTCATTTCAGAACCATGCTGGAAACCCATGTTGTAGGGTGAACCAGACAGGTTAATGACCGGAACGAGTGCCTCTTCCGTAAAGAGTGATTTTTCACCAGAGGTTGATTCTTCTTCCAACATAACCGGTGCCGCATCGGCCTGGCTGCGAACATCATCTTCCGTAGCGATGAGATCATCGTTCCAATCGAGGCAACCATATGCTTCCAAACAGGCTCGCAAGTGGGCCAATTGTTCCAATTCATTTCGTTTTGCATGGCTGGAACCGACAAACAGGGCGGACTTCTTACCGACAATCCGTTTATTCAAGCCAGTCAAAACATGTCCCGGACCGACTTCGATCAACAAATCGACTTCATCCGTCAGGAATCGTTCAATTAGATTGACATAATCGATCGGCGTCACCAATTGCTTTTTCAAGTTCTCTTTAATATCTGCCGGTTCGGAAACGAATCTGTTCGTGACACTGCTCAGCAGCGGAATACGTGGTGGTTCCAGTTTCGCCTGATCAACAGTTGAGAAGAAAGGTTCGCGAACTTTTTCCAGGAGCGGTGTGTGGAACGCCCCAGGAACATTTAGTTTGATTGCTTTGTAACCTTCGGCTTCGATACATTTGGCAACGGCTGCTGCCGCTTCCTCGTCACCACCAATGACCGTTTGCTCTGGAGCATTCGCATGCGAAACATAAACGTTGCCATTCGCATCCGCACAACATTTTCGGGCGACATCAACTGGCGCTGTCGTGGAGTACAACACCCCAGCAGCTTCGCCAGTCGCATTAATGGCGTTCACTCGGGCTTTCGTGGCAATAATTGCTTGTTCGATATCCCAGCTATCGGCAGCGACTAAGGCAGCCAGTTCACCCAGGCTATGTCCACAAACTCGGTCGGCTTCGGCTCCCATCTCTTTGAGAACCTGGCACATGATGTAATCAGCCGCGATCACGGAAAGTTGAACCTGAGAAATCGAATCCAGTTGACACTCATCATCCCAACTCAACTCGGCGTAACTGGGCAGGTTTTGTGCTGCAAGTGCTTTGTTGACTCTTGCGAGAGCACGTGCACCAGCGGGACTGAATTCGACGATATTTTTCAGCATTCCCTTAAACTGCGATCCCTGTCCCGGGAAGCAGAAAGCGACTTTGGCTTTATGATTAATTTGATTTACAAAGATTCCTCGTTCCGCCAGCAAGGTCGGGGCAGAGGAGGATGTGAAGGACTTCTGCAACAAGGCGATCTTCTTGGCGAATTCAGTATCATCCTTAGCGACGATCGTCATCCGGCAGCTTTCGCCAGGAGCAAATTGAGTGTTTCGCCAGTCAGTAGACGTTAAAGTCGCAATTTTTCGATTCAGTTCGTTCCAATCGGCTGCACTGACGCGAGCAATATGAAATTCGCCATAAGCCAGAGCTTCAGTATTTGTCACTTCGATGCGAGCAGGTTCCGCTTGTGAACCAGGCTGAGTTTGAACAGGTTCGCAAGCAAGCTTGGTAGCCCCTTCGACGATTAAGTGATAGCAAACATCCGATTCTGCGTAGGAATCAATACCGGCATAAACTTTGCCATCTTCGTTCAGGCCGACCAATGCTGTTTGCTGGCTGACCGGGCAGAGGACATCTTTGTGCTCGCGAACGTAATCAGCCGGTTGTGCCATATGAGGTGCTGCAGGCAAGGAAGTCGCAGAAAGCTCAAACATCGACTTCAATAACGATGTCATTCCGGAGCCTCCGCGCGAATGACCGTACATCGCAGGAGCCGAACCGAGGTATAACGGGGCACGACGATTATGGGTGCCATAAATTTTGTTCAAGGCTTCAATCTCAGCCTTAGATTCTTCTGGAGCACCACCGGAGGCGGTTTCCACTAACGAAACTTTGTCGGCGCTGATGCCGGCATCATCCAAAGCTCGTTCCATCGCGGTTTGTAGACCTTCACCCAGGTCGTCCTTGCGCGAGCAACCAATTCCACGAATGATACCGTGAATCTTGTCACCGTCTCGTTTCGCATCTGCCAGGCGTTTGAGGATCAGCACACCGACAGATTCACCAGGGATCACGCCGTCGGCTCCCTCTTCAAAGGGGCCATGTACCGTTTGCTGTTGCGAAAGCAAGTTATTCACTTTCAGCATCTGGTAACTGGCGAAGTCACAAGCCCGTTGGCCGCTGGCACAGATCATAACATCACATTCACCCGAACGGAGAATA
This sequence comes from Planctomycetaceae bacterium, assembly GCA_020426395.1. Taxonomy (GTDB): domain Bacteria; phylum Planctomycetota; class Planctomycetia; order Planctomycetales; family Planctomycetaceae; genus Polystyrenella. The sequence goes on along the minus strand of JAGQQC010000082.1, from coordinate 10,930 downwards.
TCGATGCAAGTGGCCAAGGCAGCGAAAGAGCTACACTCGCCCCCATCGACCGCAACAGCTCCCCCCATCAGGTCGAACGTTTTTGTCAATCGCGAAGAAAGCGTGCTCGCAGTAAAACTGCCCGTTTCGTCAATCAAAGCCGGATAGCGTTTGAGAATCTTTTTCTGGAATTCTTCAGCCACGGCTTCGATCTGATCTTCTGCGATACCTTTGCGACGCAAAATATCTGCGAGAATCTTCCGGTTTTTGGTCAGATTCAAACCGTGCTGAAGTTCGTTTGTGAATGCACCGCCGAAGATGGTTCCGACGATGGCTCCGGTTCGCATTTTATCAAGAGGTTTTTCCGGATAGCCAATATCGTGCAAAGCCTGATCAGTCGCATCGAGCAACATGAATTGTAGAGGGTCAGCACTTTGAACTTGTTTCGGAGGAACCTTGTGTTTCTTCCAGTCGTATTCGAAATCGGTGATGTAGGCTCCGGTGGTGATAGGAATGGACCAACGATCATCTTGTCCAGGTTTACTCAAGCCGAGTTCTTTATTCCAGCGACTCGCGGGAGCGTCGGTGAAGTAATCCTGACCACTATTGAGTTGATCCCATAAGGCTTCAATCGTACGGGCTCCGGGCAGAATTGCTCCCCGTCCCACGATGGCAATGGCTTCTTCGTCGGCATCCAACTCTGCTGCAGATTGGTTTGCAACAAGTCCCTTCGAGTATTCTGGCTGATAACCTTCGAGTACGACGTGCACGTTCAAACCACCAATACCAAATGCATTGACGGCCGCCAATCGAGGCTTTCCAGGAGCAGGTTCCGGCCAGTGATAGGGCTGTAGGGGAACGTAGAATGGAATCTGATCCCAGGGAATGTTTTCATTCAATTGAGTGATATTGATCTGGGGCGGAATCAATCCTTGATTCATCGCCAGGATCGTTTTGGCGATACTGGCCATACCGGCTGTTTCGAGCGTGTGACCGACATTCGCTTTCACGCTACCGACAGGAATTTGATATCCTTCGGGAAGCTGGTCTTTGAGAATCTGCGTAATCGCTTCCATCTCAGTCGCATCCCCAACCTGAGTTGAGGTGGCGTGCATTTCGAGATATTGCAATTGAGAAGGTGTCAACGTATCGCTGTAAGCGCGGCGAATCGCTTCGATCTGTCCTTCTTTACGGGGAGCCCATAAACTTTTCCCTTTTCCGTCGGAAGAAACCCCGACGCCGCGTACGACAGCTTTGATGTCATCGTTGTCGGCAATAGCTTGCTCAAGGGTTTTCATCACGAAGATGACATAACCTTCTGAAGCAACTAGCCCATCCGCATTGTTATCGTATGGCCGAGTTCCCGTGGGGCTGACTGATTGCGCTTGAGAGAACAACGTAAGAGTATCAGAGTTACTATAAGATGCTGATCCCACAACAGCGAGATCGATTTCTCCCAATTGCAGGGCTCGAGTGGCAGCCGCGAAGGCCCGCATTCCAGATGCACAAGCCGCATCAAAAGCCATCGCCGGTCCATCCAGCTTGAAGGCTGATGAAATCGCGCCGGCAGCATGATAGGCATTCGAACAAATTTTGAACGCAGGGTGGTCTTCGGTGAATTCGCCGCGAACGGTTTCGATCATTTCCTGAATCACTTCACCCGCCTGGCCTGGTGCGGCGGCAGCCAGGGCTTCGGAGTCGTTCAGTAATTGGGTTGAATGTTCAATCTGGTAGGCGTGGATCAGTTTGCCCACGGTCTGACCGGGTGGGGTATGACCGATGTAAACGCCAGAACGTCCCTGGGGCATATTGAGGGGATCGTATCCAGCGTTCTGACAGGCATCAAAAGCAACTTCACACAAATTCAGGTGAAGTTTGTGAAACCGGCCCAAGCTATCTGCTGGCAGTGGGCATTTTTTCAAATCGGTAGGGTGATCGGGAACGATTCCCCCCAGTTTGGTGTAAGACCGAGTCGGATCGTCTTTACGCGGAGAGTAGTTCAATTCAGGATCGAAACGTTCAATGGGCAGCTCACCGAGCTGGCTTTTCCCATTGATCAGCATGTCCCAATATTCATCGATGTTTTCGGCACCAGGTAAACGGCAGGCCAACCCGACGATTGCCAGAGGTTTCTCTGAAATGTGTTGCATGGTCACGTCGTTCTTTTGGCTTTTGAACTACAGTCAACAGTTCTGCTGAAATGCGAAAAAGAGGGACAAAGTCCCTCGTACTTTTTCGTTGAATCACCCCAGCAACCAGGCGCAACGAGAGCGCCAGAGCGATTGACGGGTTGATTCAGATATAGGAGATTTATGAACCGAATATCAGATATTTCTGATTTTGTTTCCGAAAGATTGAATTCAATTCAAGCCTTTCGGAAACCGGCCTTTGTTCAGGAGTTCTGAATAAAGTCGAGAATACTTCGCAGGGTCGGAAAATCATCGAGCGACATATCCGCCGAAAGTTCGATCTCGCGATCGAGTTCGACTTGCTCCGCAATTTCACCGAACATCTGCGCCTTTTTAATGCTGTCGATGCCGAGATCGGCTTCCAGGTCGGCATCCACTTCCACCATCTCGGCGGGATAACCTGTTTGTTCAACGACAAAGTCGATCAGGAATTGTTCCAGTTCCTGTGCATTCAATTTTCGTTTTTGAACCGTTGAAGTCGGGGCAGCGCCACTTGTGGCAGCAGCTACAGTTTGGGGTGCTGCCACAGGAGCAGCCGGTGCAGGAGTTACAGGGGCAGGGGCCGCAACTTGAACGGGCTGAGGCATCGTGGGAGGGGCAACAGGTTGAACCGGCACTGGGGCGACGGGGACAACCGGTGAGGCCGCTACCGGAGCAGGAGCAGCCACCATTGGCTGAGGAGCTACGGGAGCGGGACTTGCTACCGGTGCCGAAGCGACCGGAGCAGGAGTTGCCGGAGCGGAACTACCGGCAGAAGTTTTCGGTGTGCTGATGAATTCAATGATGCTTCGCAAGGTTGGGAAATCGTCGAGAGACATGTCGGCAGACATTTCAATCTCAACATCCAGAACGACCTGCTCGGCGATCTCACCAAACATTTGAGCTTTTTTGATGCTGTCGATCCCCAGATCGGCTTCCAGATCGGCATCCAGTTCGACCATCTCAGCAGGATATCCTGTTTGTTCGACGACGAAGTCGATCAGGAACTGTTCGAGTTCTTTCATGCTCAGCTTCCGCTTGTTGCTGTTATCAACAGTAGCCGGAGCAGAAGCGGCAGGTTGAACTGCTGCTGGCTGCGGTGCAGGAGCAACCGGAGCGGCGACAGGTTGTACAGGAGCAGCCGCTACAGGAGCGACTGGTTGTGGAGCTGCTATAGGCTGAATTGGAGCAGGCTGTGCCACGACCGCGGGAGTTGCTGGAACAGCATGTCCGTTCAGCGCAGGAGCTGCAGCGGCAGGCTGAGTTCCCGTCGCTTTCTGACGCATTTTTTCTTTGCGGCGAACCGTGGCATCAAAATGAATGATTTGCGGCTGTGTCTGGCCATTAGTTTGAGGATGTCCCGCTGAGGCCCCTGCCGGGTTGATCGTTGAACTCACGTTAATGCTCCAGGTACTTAAAAAATCTTGTGTTGTAGATGATCCGGTTTGCTGTGGTTATTTATTATGTTCACGGGGATGTGTTGAGCGGCTTCCAAATAAAGTCAGTTTGAAATGCCTTGGGTTTGCATCTCGACGGCCGACAATCGGTTTACTGTCGTTGATGACTCTCCCTCAATGAGTTGTTTGAACAATTTTACGGCATCCTTGGTATCAGCACCTTCCACCAACAATTGTCCATTTTGAAGTGTTTCTTCAACTGTAACTTCTTTTTGGGTCAGACGAAGGAACGTGTGCATGTTCAGGCAGAGATTCGCCTTGCTTTTTGAATGCACTCCCCGTTCAGCCGATATAATCGTGTTTCCCTCCACCTTGAACACCCATTCTCCACCGCCTGCTCCACTGGCACAAACAGTGAATGTGTCAGGATCGTTCTGATCGATACGTTCGGCAGACGTCTCTACAGATATTTTTTCCCGCATAAACGAATCGATCGTAAAGGCAGGTTTAACAACAGGTGGCTTCGGCCAGCCGAAATTGTCCTTGATGGCGAAACGACACAGGTTTCGCATCATTTCCTCATCAATCGTCGGACAGGGTAAATTAGGACAGGCCTTTTGTGTATTGCTGTAATCGAACCGAGGATCATCCCCCCAGTAAGATTGATAAGTTTTCATTTGATTGACGAAGTAACTCTCGAATTCATCGAAGTTGATCGTCGAATCGCTGTTTTCGCCTTTGGGAAGTTCATTGAACTCAAAGAAGATTTCTTCCCACACCTTCTGGAAAATCGTTGTGGGGACTGTATTTCGAGGTGTCAGGTGATAGGTCTGACCATGATTCGCTTCATTGCAATAGATTTCCGTCATACAAGCGGAAACCCAATCAACGGGGACAAAATTTTTCTGTTCTTCGCCAGAGACATTAAGTGCCTGCTGCAAACGAACACTCCCCATACGAATTCCGGCTTTGATCATTTCCTGTGAAGCACTGCCACTCGCCACTTTGGAAAGTAATGTGGCAATCAGTTTCAGAGGAACATAGAAGCCATGATAAGTCGTGGTGTAACCTGTTTTCGCATCTCCCACGATAATGGCGGGGCGATAGACGGTCAGCGAATCAATAAAGTCAGCGCTACGCACCATGACTTCCGATTCAAGCTTGCTCTGTTCGTAATCATTCCCAGGTTCCTGTCCAACATCGACGTCAGCCTCAAGAATGACTTCACCACGACGTTTTCCACAAACATAGGCTGTGGAAACGTGGTGGAATTCACGAATACCCCGTTCCTTACAGAAGGCCAGAACATTGCGGGTTCCTTCACGATTGGATCGCCAGGGCTCACCGACTTCGTCTTTGGCATAAAAGGTCAGACTGGCTGCATTATGCATAAACGCTTTGCAATTCCGCTCAACCCATTTCAGGTCGGCGTCGGACAACCCCAGGGTGGGAGAAGAGAGATCTCCTTCCAGTACAACAGGCCGGGGAAGTGTGTGCCCCAGTTGTTTTTCCCAGAAGTTAATCTGTGTTTCGATGCGTTCTGCGGCGGAAGCCATCCGATTGGAACGGACCAATACCGCTAATTTGACTCCACGACTCATCAGGTCGTGCATCAAATATGTTCCCAGCAGTCCGGATGCACCCGAAAGGAGTAGATAGTCCATAAGGTGAAGTTCATACCCTGAGTGGTGCGAACCTCCGTGGTCGCTAGATGAATACAAATCGACGTTTTTCTGAAGAAGTGTTCCCCAACCTTCTTCAGAACGTTACGAGGATTGCGACAAAGTTGATGTGCAACTATAGAGAATATTGAAGATGGGCAGTCAGAATTCAACTATACCGAGTAATGACTACTCATTCAATAACTTGATAAACTGTTTGAGGATGTCGTTCCCAATGGCAACTTGAATGCCGTTCAAGTCGAATTCAGCTTCTCCGCCCCGAGTTATCATAAGATGACAGACCCAAAGGGGCAGGGAGTACAGTTTGTATCGATTATTTAGATTAAACTGCCTGCAAATTTACCATTTTAACGTCACAACATCCAGTCTCACTAGTTTACAACATCAATCTTCCCGCAGAGTGCCCGATTCGAAAAAACCACATGTTTAGGAAAGGCAACCCGCTCTACGCATCCTGATCTGACGAATGTGCACACTGTAATGAACAATTGACTGTAATTCGCTCAAATTAAAGCGCCATCACAACGAACCACAAAGAGTCATTGTGACAACACTCAAGGTTTACTCATGATTTCTGATTGTGCGGTCTGATTTTTCTACCATTTCCCATAACCCATTGGTATACAATGAGATGAGATTGATGCCCCCGATTAAATCGAATTCCATTCCCTTTTGGCACCCTATACGCATTACCCGGTTCTGTCCCAATCTCTTTCAACTCTAACCTAAATCACCGGGGTACTTTATCATGACGACAAGTTCTCAACGCACTAGCGACTATAAACCAAGGCTATTTGGCCGTTTGGTACTCACAAGCATGGCGACGATGCTCGCTTTGGCAATGATCTGCGGGGATACCCAGGCAGACGAAAAGAAAGGCCGTTCAGACAGCAAACGGTCCTCCAGCCAATCGATCCGGAAGTTTTCCAACCAAAACGCACCGAAATTTAATTCGAAGCAATCAAATTCGAACAATTTCAAACCCAGATCGAACAGCCAGCCGAGCCTTAAATCCTTCCAAAACAATAACAGTCGAAACTTTAATCGCGGGGAATCATCCCGCAATAGTTTCAAGCCACCTCAAACACCCAACATCAAGTCGAATACTCAACCAAACTTCAATCGTGGGAATTCGAATATCACTCAAAATGGAAACAACAATTCCTTCCGCGAACGTTTCCAAAATCGCGGAAATAGCTTTCCGAATGGAAATAAAAAACTCGATTCAGGGAAACCGCTGACCAATACTCCTCTAAATCGAGGAAACATCGGAGAAAACAAACTGCCGAATTTTAATCGCAAAGATTCGAACGTTCAGAATAATCTTCCCAAATTTGATCGCAAGGATCAGAACGTTCAGAACCGTTTGCCGAAGTTCGACCGTAAAGATCAGAACGGCAAAAATGGATTACAGAACCCGCTTAACAACCTCCCGAATAACCGCAAAGACAAAGAGAATGTCGTCGGCAAGACCCGGGAACGGTTCAACAATAATAACAATGGCAAGTTCAACAATCGGGTCTTTAAGACCGATCCCAAAATGGAGAAACTTCCGACACTCGATAAGGACCGTTTGCTGACCAAAGATATGAAAATTGACCGCAACACGATCAAAGGAAAACGGCTTCCGAAATTCGAAATCGATCGTAAAGGGAATCAGGACCTCGTCAAAAACTTGAACAACAACATGTTCAAAGGGGACAAACTGATCGCCCGCACCAAAGGGAATCTAAACGACAAAGACGTTCGTTTTAACGGTATCGACCGTGTTATTCGCCCTGAAAAATTAGACCGTCTAGCCAACATCGATGTCGGTAAAAAAGTCAATCTTGGGAAGCAATTTGATTTGCAGCGTCAGGGTGACTTGAACCGCCGGCTTGACTTGGGAGCGAATATTCACAAACGAGGTGGATGGCGAAACCGAAACTTTATTGGTGGCGTCAATGCCAGCTTTACTAGAACGCACTTCAGCTCCTGGTATGTAGGACCTGGATTCTATCCTCGCTACTGCTGGACGCCTCGGTGGAGTTCCTGGGTAAGCTGGTGCTGGTGGGATCACTGTTACCCGATCTGCGATCCACGACCGATCATCGTTCGACCGATCGTATGTCAACCTGCACCAACTTGGGTTTACTATGAAACGCCTGTCTGGCAACCGTTGCCAGTAGCAACTTGTGGTACCTGGGTGGATGTTCCTCCTGCTGAGATTGCTCAGCCAGATCAAATCGACGTTCAACTACTGGCAGTTCGCTTTGTTGATCCTGGACACGTTGAACAGGAACTGGGACCTCGTTACCGAGTTTGGATTCGGAATAATAGTTCCGCACCAATTACTCAACCCTTCAGCATTACTCTGTTAGGTGGTAACGATGATCGCCCTCTCGACGGATTGCCTCAAACAGGCGTTGTTGTTGAATCACTCGAAGCTGATCAGGTGACTTCTGTCGATGTTCGACTTCCACACGAAGTCAACAGTATGGGAGTTGACGAACAGGGACGTAAAGTTCCCTTCTCATTCCTGCACGTTATCGTGGACAGCGGACGCGAACTTAACGATGCCTTCCGTGAAAACAACGGAATCGGAATTAAAACGGCAGAAGTATTGCCAATCGATCCATGGGCCTTTGCTCCTGAGTCGGACACAGTTCCAATGGGTTCCATCATCAACGTTGCAGGAGAAGGTTTCGGACCTGAGCCAGGCGAAATCTTTGTTGTATACGATGGTCAACAGTATCCTGCCGAAATTTATGGATGGTACGACCTGGGGGTCCGTTTCCAGGTTCCGAGTATCAACATGGGCGGCGAAGATAAAACGGCCGAAATCCTCGTGATTCGGGGAGATGGAGCGGCAGCCAACCCAATCGAAGTCGATCTCGCGACTGAGGCAACGGTCTTGGCTCCTCCGACTCCGGAAGCCCAGTAGAAAAAAAGGGTAGAGTTGTTTGATAACCTGACTCAGGTTTATCTCTGGGAAGAAGTAAACCCCCATCCTTATCGGATGGGGGTTTCTTTTTTTTAGTGAAAATCACATAGTCTTATGAGCGAGCCTTTTACGAAACATCCTGCCAAATAAGGATTTAGATCACCTGCTCAAGTCTGCAATTTGCCACACACAGGTTTGTGACCTAAGTTTGAGTGAGATTCCGGACTAGGTATCAGTGAGAACTTACTTTTATCTCCTGGTTTCCGATGCCCGCCTCATATCCACTTCCCCTGAAATCAAACGCCCGGTTCAATTCATCATCGCACATTTGGCAGGACATTCACTTCATGGTAAGTGGCTCAGAACATCTTGATCATCAAACAACGACCGAAAACTCACCAAGTGAGACTCAGGTCGGCGAATCGGAATCGCTGGAGACAGTCCCCACCACCGGAGAGGTGGAAGAACGCGTCAATCGTTTACTCGAATCCACGACGGAATTAACCGCCAGTTGGAGCCGAACATTTCACCGCTATGATCAGAGGCGGGAACATCGAATTCCACACGAAGCCGATCTCCTGCTCATTCCTGTCAGCGCGGAAAATGAGTTACCCAATGGCGATCCTGGAATTGTGCTTTGCAAGAATATCTCAACCGGGGGCTTCGCTTTCTACCATCAAACGCCAATTGTGCACCGGAAAGTGGCCATACTTTTACCAACCGCCACTGAAAAACAAGAGTTGATGGTCGCCAAACTCGTCTGGTGCCGGTTTACTCGCCATAATTTTTATTGCTCGGGAGCAAAGATACTTCGCAAAGCAACGTTCCCGTTCGACAACTGCTGGACAAACCTGAAACTACAGAACTGGTAAGAATTACCTAGTTTGGGGCTAGTGCAAAGATCACGAATCTCGCCCACATAGGGTATCATTGCAGTTGGACTTTCGCCCTGTTATCCAAAGGCGATTTCTCGCAAATACGGAATACGCAGCATCCAGCAAGCTCTTGATCACAGGTAATCGGGTTAACCATACGATACTGGACCAGCCAATCGCGCTATACATCTCGCGAAACACCTCTACCCCCGTGATCCATTCTCCATTCGGTTTGCGTGCGTGAAGCACGGCCATAAGGTCCTGTTTCGACTGCCCGTATTCTTCAGGGCAAAAGTTGACATTGGAAATGTCCACAAAGCCCAGATGATTCTTTTTGTCCTTGCCGCGTATCATCTCGATCTCGCGACGGCAAAGTGGGCAATCGCCATCATAAAAAATCGTCAGCCGATGATTTATTCCGTTACTTTCCGAGGCCGTTTTGTTCATCAACTGATTTGAAGCTGATGTGATTTTCGATTGATAAATAGAATTCATCCTTGCCCCCACTCGATCATACAAACGAATAATAATACCGCACGGGCTGTCCAACCTGCAGTCCTTAGCCAGTTCGTCATCACCAACCGTCCCACTACCTTTGGGCTATAACCGCTCAACAACTGACTATGGCATGGCACCTGTAGCAGAAACGTAGACAACCAGATCAGCACCAGTAGGACCATATTTACAACTAGAAACGACCGAGGCACCAATGTAGCTGGTAAGCTCAATAAGAGGACTCCCGTGACTAGTTCGCACAACATGGCAGGTATGACCACAACGGAAGTTCGCATTTGGTTAAGACGAGTGTAATCTCGAAACTCATGAGGGCCCACTTCTGAAAAAAGAGGATAGTGAACCAGTTGAACAAACCAGATCACACCCGTCATGAATAAGGTCATACTGAAATGGAGTAACCACAACAAAATCATTTCAAATTACCTGAGAGTAATGTTTTCTTGGTTAGTTTGAGTTTCTGATATTCCAGCAGGTTTCAAATGGGGGATATCTGATTCGGATTCTCTGAGGTGAACTCTTTTAGTTTGCTCAATGCTTTATTAAGGATCTGTCGAACTCGTTCTTTACAAATTCCCATTTCCCCAGCCAGACTTTTCAAGGTACGTGTTTTACCATCGCTGTCGAAACCAAACCGTTCCCGAATTAGAAACTGCTCTCTCTCATCAAGGACTTCGTGCATTGAATTCATCAAGCTGTTTGCGGCATTCGTGGCAGAGAGCAAAGTGTCTTCGTTATCTTCGATTCCCAGATTCTCATAATCTCGCAGATCAGGGAAATCAACTTCTGTCTTTTTGATTCGCCCACGCTTCTTCATCAGGCGAAAGAAGTGCCGCTGAACGGAGTGGGTCAGATAAGTGCTGAAGCGGTAACCACGGGAGTAGTCGAACTTGTCAACAGCTTTGACCAGAATGATGTTTCCCTCACAAACCAGTTCCTCAAACTGTTGCCAATTTGTGGAATACTTCCGAGCGATCGAAACGACTAGTCGCAAATTCGATTGAACAATCTGTTGTCGTATCTGATTAGCTTCTTGAAGTAATGTCGTTACATTTTGAATCGTTTTACGAGAAGAACGTTTCGTATTGAGGGAAACCCGTGCCTGATTGGCCATGTGGCGATAAAAATTCATGGCCCGGAATAACAGGCGCTCTCCCTGTGTCGTTAACAAAGGGATTTCGTATAGGCTCCTCAAATAAGTGGGGACTTCTGTTCCTCTATTTTGGTTCGGGCTCAGCTCTTCATACAGCTCAACCTGCTCAAGTTCTTTCTGAACCCCTTCCAAGGAAAGCTCTTCAAAATCTTCGTGATAAAGATATCCGATTTCTCGCTTCAAAATCTCCTCTGATAAAGTGATATCCGAGGAGCAGTTACTTACCTGCAAAACATTTAC
>JAGQQC010000081.1 GCA_020426395.1 Planctomycetaceae bacterium | reverse complement strand
CCATGCACGTCCGTTAGACGACGGTCGATGCCGTTGGATCGGAAGGTGAGCCGGGTATGATCGATCCCCAGTTGGTGCAACAAGGTGGCGTGAATGTCGTAGCAAGTCGTTGGGTGTTCCCGATCGAGGGGTTTGAATCCCCATTCATCGGAGAGACCATAAGTCGTTCCTCCTTTGATGCCACCCCCGCACAACCAGTTCGTGAAACAGAACGGGTTATGATCGCGACCGGTGGAACCTTGAGAGCAGGGCATTCGTCCGAACTCGGTTGTCCACAGAATCAGGGTATCCTCCAGCATCCCGCGTTGTTTGAGATCCTTGATCAGTGCCGCCGCTCCGGTCGACATGCCCATAGCGAGCGGACCATGATCGCGGGCGATATCTTCGTGCGAGTCCCAATTCCTGCGTGGAAACCGGTTATCGTTACCACTCCAGATCTGCACGAATCGGACGCCCCGTTCCAGCAACCGTCGAGCGACAAGACATTTTCTGCCGAAGTACTCGGTTTCTTCCACGGGGTTAATATCCTTGGGGAAGGAAGACAACCCATGATCGAGGCCATACATTTTTAAGATATGTTTCGGTTCTCCAGAGAGGTCAAGAGCTTCCGGAGCGGCCAATTGCATGCGGGCGGCCAGTTCGTACGATTTTATTCGCGCTTCCAGACGAGAGTCTCCAGCCCGTTCAGCCTGATGGCGTTCGTTCAGTTTTTCGAGTAACTTCTGCGTATCTTGTTCGCTCCGTTTCGTGATGAATTCATTGTCGGCGGGGAACAGATCGTTGATCGGATTTTTCGTTCCCGGTCTCAGTACTGTTCCCTGGTGATGGGCGGGCAGAAATGCCGAACTCCAATTTTTTGCCCCGTTTGAGGCATACCCTCGATGATCCGGGAGGACAACAAACGTAGGTAAGTTTTTATTGAGACTGCCGAGCGCATAACTGACCCATGCTCCCACGCCCGGAAATCCAGGTTCCTGGAAACCGGTTGCTTGCAACAATGTTGACTGACTGTGCACGCCCGTTTTGGCCACCATGTTATGTACGAACGCGATGTCATCCACACAATCGCCTAACGGCGCGACGATCTCGGTTAAATGTTTGCCCGATTCTCCATACGGTTTCCATTTCCAGGGAGACTGTAGTGTGTTCCCCATCCCATTTTGAAAGAGTTCGACAGTCTCTCCCGGATCCCACTTCTGGCCGTGCTGCTCAATGAGGGCGGGTTTATAGTCAAACGTATCGACATGACTAGCTGCTCCCGACATAAAAAGCTGCACGACTCGTTTCGCCTTCGCCGGCACGTGCAACGGATGCACCACCCCACCGGTCGATTGAGCTGTAGTGGCTGCCTCACTCCGTTCATTTAATAAAGCGGCGAGCGCAATCCCACCGAGTCCTCCGCCAGACTGCCATAACCAGTCCCGCCGGGAAATCGAATTTATGTCAGTCTGATTTATGCGACTCATTTTCATGACTTAGATCGTTGTTAATGAGAAATCAAGATTAATCTACAAATACAAACTCATTCAGGTTGAACATTAACCTCGCGCAGTTTGCGAGACCATGTTCATTCAAATATTGCTTAAACAGTTCTTGCTCGCCACTGGTCGGATCACGTTGTAAAACTGTGCGGAAAAGTCGTTCGATTTGTTTATCTGGTTCCGTTGACTCAGCGGCAATCTCAACGGCGAGGGTATCCGACATGTGCAGCATGAAACCATTATTCAGTAGTGCGAGCGCCTGCAAGACCGTCAAGGTTTCCTCTCGTTTGGGGACTCTCTCGGAGGGGTCCGCACAATCAAGCGTTTCCATAAACGGTTGAGGTTGTGAACGAACGAGGAATCGGTAGACTGAGCGACGGAACGAATTAGGATTGGTAGGATCATACAAGTCGTATTCATAATGCGGAGAGTGTTCGGGGTTCTGTATTACAAAGTCCTGAAAAGATGGGCCGTACATCTCCGGATTCAAATTGCCCGAGAGAAGCAACACGGAATCACGAATCGCTTCAGCGTCGAGACGTTGTCGATTCATCCGCCAGTAATATTGGTTACCGGAATCGATGGAAGCTGCTTCTTCGCGGTGTCCTGAACTTTGCCGATAAGTTGCGCTGAGCAGAATCAAACGCTGCAATGCTTTAATACTCTGACCATTGTCCCGAAATTGCACGGCAAGCCAGTCAAGTAACTCTGGATGCGTTGGCAACTGACCCATCCGTCCGAAATCGTTCGGGCTATCAACAATTCCCCGTCCGAAATGGAGTAACCAGATCCGGTTAACAATAGAACGCCAGGTAAGTGGGTTGTCTTCACGCACAATCCAGTTGGCTAGCGCCACTCGTCGGTCCGATTCGGTGTGATCTGCGGACAATTCGAATCGATCAGACACATCGGGGATGATGGGAAGTGTTCCGGCAGAAACAGGTTGCAGTTTCTTTTGTACGTCTCCCCGGTCAAGCACATGAATGTCGCGAGGTTGCCCTCCATTCTTGCCTGTTCCGGTAAAGGCGCCCGAACCACTGTAAACCATACCGCAATAAACCTTCTGCTTCGCAGGCAGGTTGGCAAGTTCTTCTTTCCTGGCTCGTAAGGTTTGTGCGGCCAGCGCGATTTGATTCTGCATTTCCTCAGGGATCGAGGTTTTTTGTAACTCGGCCTGTATGTTCAACAACGAGAGATAGTTGATGAATCGTTCCGGCTCCGTCGGAGCACCGTAGAATTTACCATCGATCAGATTCTGCTTTCCCCAGCGTTCCCCCGATTCAATCGAATCTCGACTAGTGACTTCTGCGACAGGAAGCGGGGTACCATCAGCACCATAAAACAGGGCTTCGCCGAGTGCGAAGATATAGTCATTTGATCTTGTGGCCAGTTTGGTTGCCGTAATGCGGACATACCGGGCCCTTTCCTCCATCGGAATGGCTTGTGGTCGAACTCCCGGGTTGGGTTGGTCTATTTCTGTTTTGTCCAGGATGGTTTTCACGCCCTGTTTGAATTCAGCATCCTCGGCGATTTCAATTCGAAAGCGTAATGGAAAACCGAAACCAGCCCCGATGTTGTTGTAATCATCATACGCCCCGATCAACACGATCTGAGTGAGCGGGGCCTCTTTACCCAGGTCGAATTGCACCCATTTGGTCTCGTCAGGAGAATTCGCGATCTGGCTGTGATAACCAAAAGCGGCTGTTTGCGTTTGCGGAAACGCTCCTTCAAGTTCTGCCAGTTGCGCACGAACATTTTTCAGTTCCGGACTGGCTACCTCTAATGCGGTTTGTTGCAGGTGTTGAAGTTGCTGTTCTAACTTCTGAACTTCAGTGGCACAGGCGATTCGTTTCTCAGCGATTGCGGGATCCGGATCGTATTCACGATCCGCTCGATCAAGCGCGGCAAAGACTGCCTGCAGACTATAATAGTCTTCCATGGAAACCGGATCGAACTTGTGATTATGACATCGGCCACATTGCACCGTCGTACTGACGAATGTATTCATGGTTGTGGTAACCATATCGTCCCGATCAAGATTACGGGCGACCTGTCCGTCAATTTTTGTTTCCGGAACTTCCGCATGTCCGATGAAATCCCACGGTCCCGCAGCGATAAAACCGGTGGCGGGTATCCCATCTGCGGTGTCGGGATACAGAACATCCCCGGCGAGTTGTTCTCGAATAAATTGGGCGTACGGTTTCTCGTTATTAAATGCGCGGATCAGATAATCCCGATACGGCCAGGCATTCGGTCGAGGTTTGTCTTTATCGTAACCGTGTGTTTCTCCCCAATGCACGATGTCGATCCAGTATCGGGCCAATCGCTCGCCATAGTGGGGGGAATCCAGTAATTGATCGACCAGTTTTTCATAAGCGAGTGGATCGTCATTCTGGACGAATGCTTCGACTTCTTCATAAGTCGGAGGCAGTCCTGTGAGATCATAATATAGCCGACGAATTAATGTCCGGCGATCTGCTGTGGGGTTCGGTGTCAGTCCTTGTTCCTGAAGTTTTTGATAAACGAAATGGTCAATCGCAGTTTGCGCCCAAGCAGTGCCCGTTTCATCGAGGACAGGGACTTCAGGTTGCATTGGAGGTTTGAGTGACCACCAATTGAGATCATTTCCGGGGGCGCTTAAGCTCACTTCTTCCGGCCAGGAGGCACCACGCGACAACCAGGTGCGGACAAGTTCCAGTTCGTCCGTTGACAGCGGAGGTCCACTTTCAGGCATGAGTGGATCATCACCCGTGATGTAATCCAATAGCAGACTGGCCTGTGGGTCTTCCGCGTCAAAGAGTTCTCCAGAGGCCCCTCCTTTCTTCCAACCTGTCCCAGTCGAGAGATCCAACTCCCCTTTCGCTTCCTGCGAGGAATGGCAGCGCAGGCATTTCGTCTCAAAGATCGGGGCGATTTTGTTCTGGAAAAAATCCCCGGGTTCTTCACCATGAACGGGAATCAATATACCCGTCCAGAAGAGGCTAATCGAAATCAACGGAATGGTTAGGGATCGAGCGAACGTAGACATGGTTTCGATGCGTGAGAAGATTGATTCGGGTGGAAAGACCGGAGATTGAGAGGAGAAGAGAGAGGATTTTCCTCCTGTATCTATAAGGTATGATCTCCCTGGGGTTGATACCCCACATTTTACCATTTTTTGGAGAAAAACCAGATTTTCTCAATCGGAACTACTGAGGAAATAAAATCTGGGAAGCAATGCGGTTTTCTGTAAAGAAGTTTCCGGTAACATGATATGCTGATCCGTTTTTCACTTATTGAAATGAAATGCTTGCGGGTGTGACAGAAACAGGTGATTCTTCTTCACTGATTCCTTCTTTTGAAAACGATTCACGCGATCAGCAACAGGTGACGCAGTTCACTCGTTTGATCGAGGAGTCGCGAGGAAGTTTGTACGCCTTCATCTTTGCTCTGGTACCTCGTTCAGAAGTGGCGGACGAAATCTTTCAGGAGACCGCCTTGTATTTGTGGAAGGAGTTTGCGAAGTTCGAACCGGGAACCAGTTTCACCAGTTGGGCGCGGGCGGTCGCGTTGAACCGGGTTCGTGATTATCGGCATCAGCGGCGTAAAGAATCCGTGGTGCTGTTTGAACCGAAGTTACTGGAAGAACTCGCAACTCAACGGGAAAAGATGCAGCCTGAATTGGATGAACGTTGGGAGCAGTTCTCTGTTTGCATGGAGAAATTGCGACCTCAGGATCAGGAACTGTATAAAACCTATTACACGACGGCAGTGAATGCCGAGAAATTGGCGAAAGCGGAAAATCGTTCAGTGTATGCGATTCGTAAATCAATACAGAAAATTCGGCGGTTGTTATTCGATTGTGTGAATCGTTCCAGCGACAAGTCTGTGGAGAGGTAACCGATGGCCTCGGACGAAAATGAATTTCAAGAACTTTTAGATCGTCTCTGCGAGGGAGAGTTAGATTCCGCGCAACAGCAGCGCCTGGCAGAGTTACTGGAAGATTCCCCCGAACGCCAACGTGAATATTTACAGTACCTCGATCTGCATACACGAATGCAGGCGGAACAGTCAACTGCTTTGCCACCGATCAAGTCCGTGACGTTACGGCAAATGACAGTTGAGTTTGGTGAAGACGGTATGACCAAATTCCCTGCCCCAATGACGCATCAACCGCGACGGATCGCGGGATTGAAGAAGTCCACCTGGAAAGGTTTGTCTGTCTTGCTCCTGTTGATGCTGGTCATGGTGATGACTTCGTTGTTCGTTTTACCTGCACTTTACCCGGTTGAAGAAGGAAAAGTTCTGGCGACGGTCCAGTCGGCTCGACCGGTGACATTGTTCTCTGCCTGGAAACCTGGAGCGGAATTGAGACAGGGGAGACATCAACTTCAGGAAGGTGAAGTGCAAATTGAGTTGAAGAACAAGGCTATCATTACATTGACGGGCCCAACTTCTCTGGAACTGATCACTGGTGATATATTTGTTGTTGAACGAGGGAATACCCAGGTTCGAGCCTCCCAAGCCAGTCCTCAAATGGTGATGCAATATGGCAAACTGTCGCTGGAGGGAGGGGGAGCCGATTTTGATTTGCTGCCGACTAATGATCCGGATCTGATCGAATTAAAAGTTTTGAGCGGTTCGGTCACCATTAATCCTCACCGCTGGTTGCCGAAGCATCTTTGGGATTTTGAGGACAAAGGACGGCAGGTAATTGACAAGTATGGAATAGCACATGGTCAACTTTCTTCTGGCACAAAACGGGTTCCGGGACTTGTTGGTGAGGGGAACGCGATCGATTTTGATAATACGGCAAACGCAGCGATTGCAGTGGGAAGTGGAGGAGGGGAAGCCCTCGGGACCGGATCTTTTGCTGTCTATGATGGAATTACATTAGAAGCCTTCATCTTTCCCCGTTGGACAGGGAATGGTTTCAGTACGGGGGATGAGAAAGATTACGACGAGATATTGAGAAAAGATGGTGATGGAGAACTTAGGTTTCTACTCTCGTTTCAGAATGATGATCCTTCGTTAAACAACTATTCTTACCCGAAGCAAAATCCGGGTCCCGTGCTGGCCTTTGGTTTGTATTTGGTTGGGCAGGGATATCAGGAATTGGAAGTTCCTTTAGAAGGAGAGAATGCTCCCGTTCTGTTAAATGAACTCAAAAACGGAAAACCGCATCATGTGGCTGCAACCTATCGAACTTCTACTGGTCTTAAGCAGATTTATATTGATGGAAAACGAGTAGCGTCGCATCAATACCCAGTGGGAACCCGGCCTTTGACGGGGGGGCCAGGCGAGGTTGTCATCGGAAATTTGAAACCACCCGGCGAAGGTGCCCACGAAGCCTTTGATGGGATTCTTGACGATGTTGCCTTTTATGATTTTGCATTAACCGCACCTGAAGTAAAACGGCACGCAGACGATCGGGAGGTTGATCCCGAAGGAGAATATTTTCGATTCAGCAAAAGTTATGAATATTCCGTTCCTGTTGGCTCACAGTTCATCGACCTCACAACCGGACTTCCCGTTGGATCTTCGGAAGCACAATCGGAAACGATCAGTCCTGGCGAGGAGTAATCGTCACCCCCGGGTAATAATGATTCAGGATATCCTCCACGGTTTTTTCTTCAATGGCCATTCCTCGCGCTCCCCATTGGCAAAGTCCCACGCCGTGACCATGACCTGCTCCGAGGAAGTGGAGTTGTTCGTCGGTTAACTCCAGCTTGAAGGTTGGGCTGGGTAAATCTGGAAACAGGTTGCGAATTTGCTGACCAGTTAACGTTTGTGAAATGCGACCATCCTCAAAACGAAAGCGAGCGGCTGGTCCGGGCTCCGGGCTTACATTTTCACATTTAGTCAATTCGCCAAACCGGATGCCTCGCCGGGAGAACTCACGGCTCAAGTAGTCTGAGGCTTGTCTGATCGACCAACGTCTTTCCCATTTATATAACTCTGCTGCGGCACAGTATTCACAGGGGACTGGTTGAAGAAGGGGAACGGCATCGGGGAACAGAATCGAACCCTCTGTCGTTTTGCCGCCACAAACTGCCGAGTAATAAGTGCTGAACAACTTTCCTTCATACAGGCAAACCTGGCCGGCCGTTTCACGGGCCAGACGGCGGCTGATCTTTGATTCCCCCGCCAGTCGGCGCCCACCATTTGTCCTGTATTGAAAGCCCAGATACTGCTGACTGAGTGTTGACGCATATAAGTCAAAGTAAGGTTCGTCCGCTGTTTCCTGTCGTCTGTAAAGGGCGTAGGTCCGAGCGATGATTGCCTGAGCCTTGCGGGCATTATCGGGAAATGTGGCCGGCATTTCGCTATCGACAACGCTTCCCAGGTATTCCTCCAACGGGACATGATTGACAGCCAATAATCGACCACTATCGAGCCGATGAAACCAGATTTCGCCCCGATATTGATGATCGTTGACCCAGAAATCGGGAGACGCACTCGTTTTCAGGCGGATTAGTTTTCCCGGAAAAGTTTCGGCCCCGATTTGAATACCGAGAGGATTAGTCGTCGCCTCAACCGTGACTTCATCCGGAAAGGGCTCCATTCTTTGTTGGGGAGAGGACGCCTCTTCGAGGTAAATCTCAAACGGTTGACTACAGGCGAATCGAAACGAATTCCGCGACGAGTTCGTCAAGCTGACTCGCATTTCGGGGGAGTCGCGAAAGGGTTCTTCCGAGTCGATAGTTGATTCAGGAGAAGCGTCTTCCTGCCCTGGCCCGGCATGGCCCGGATTCTGTTTTTCTGTCGAACGCCAGTAAAAGGCAAATCCGACCCCGAGAATCAGCACCAGAAGAGCAAGCCGGGCTCTCATCACTGCTCCTTCCTGTGAGAGATAGGGGACGGAATGAAAACAGACACAGTCGCAAAAAGGGCAACTGTGTCTGTGTGATCGTTTCTGAATAAATTTCAGTAATGATTAGTCGTTTCGCAGGGAAAGATTGAGTTCCTGTAACTTGGCACGAATTTCGTTCAGTGATGTCACGCCAAAATTCCGGCTGGAGAGAAGTTCGTCCGGTGTTTTCTGGATCAAATCGCCAATGGTGGACATATTCAAGCGAGACATACATTTGCGTGCCCGAACGGAAAGTTCGAGTTCGCTGATCGGTTTGTTGAGCATCATCTGCTCTTGCGGGCTGAGATTCTGCATCTGATACGAAGTATCGGATGTTTTCTTCTTCAGATTTTGACCGATCGACAAGCTATGAGCTGTCAGCATTTCGCGAATCTCTTTGAGTGAGGTTTCGCCGAAGTTTTTACCACCGAGCAGATCCTGTTCCGTGGTTGTGGTCAAGTCGCCAAGCGTATGGATGTCCATCGCCTGCAAACAGTTGCGGGAACGAACGGACAATTCGAAGTCGGTGATAGGACGACCAAGAAGCTGTTCCATCCGGGCTTCGTTCTTCGCCGATTCTTCGTCGTAGAACATATCTTCTGTCGCGCGGATGTCTTTCAGATAAAGTTTCGCTCGTTCATTGGAAGGATCGGAATCGAGAACTTTACGGAAGCAGAAGGCAGCGGCGTTGTAGTTTTCATTATCTTCGTACAACAGCCCCAAGTTCATTAAGGCTCCCAGGAAATAGGGAGGCTTGGAAAGAGCCTGTTCATACAATCGGATGGCTTCGTGATCGTTCCCTCGCAATGCGTTTTCTGCAGCGAGACGGAATAAGGCGGGGGAGTGCTGATTGTTCATATCGACAGCACGTTCGAAATATTCAATCGCCCCGTAGGTATCGCCCCGGTCCGACAGGATACAACCCATCTGGTAGGAATACTCCGCACGGCTGGCGGCTTCAGCAGCTACGCTTCGCAGCATTTGCTCGGCGTCGTCAAGCTGGCCATTCTCTCGCAGTGTACCCGCTTGTCGCAGCGCACATTCAATCCGGTCGTAACCGAGTTGAGAAGCGGAATGAAATTTCTTGGCTGCTTCATCATGGCGACCAAGCGAATTCAGTACGCAGGCATGATAAAAAGTTCCAACGGCATCGTTCTTGACGCGGGAAAGGTAATTTTCAGATTTCCTGTGATCGCCCATCAGATAACTCGAAATTCCTACCTTCACCAACTCCAGTTCGGAGGGGGAAGCATTGGAATCGACTGAACTTTGCAAGGCGTTGACTTCCCGGCGGACGTCAACATATTGGTTGGAGGCGATGACAGAACGAAGTTTGCTGACTTCAATCGTTCCAAAGTGGGATCCGTTTTGAAGTAACTGTTGGATATTGACTTGATCCTCGGGCATGACCGGCACGGTTCCTCTATGCCAAAAAGCGGTATGGGACAGAAATTGCGCAAATTTCCCTCAGGCGGAGAGAACCCAACAGTATAATCAGTCCCCCCCGACATGCAACCGGTGCGGGATTATCTGAACCCACGACACGAAAAAAAGAGCCCCCTAGACAGGGTTCTAGCGAAAATGGGCACAAACTCACTCAGCCCGGAAAGAGCTTCCACTAGGCTAAACCAGTCAAATTCGATATTTGTGTAGTGTTCTTGTGTTTAGTTTTAAGTTTGGTTATCCTGGCCGTTTTCCAGTGGGAGGTCTCATCTTTCGGTCAGGGCTGGTCCGATAACAACTGATGTTACTCCAGTGACCAAATAATCTAGAGCCTGGAGACATGCATCTAAACTAAGAATGCATATTATCAACCTCATGCTTGTACGACAGAGGGCCTAATTAATCGCGTTAACCCGGGTCGCTAACAGATGAGTGCTGAGCACTATCTGATCCGCGTTATTCTCGCAGCTCATCCTACAGTCGACTTGCAATGAGGTATTAAAATCAAGCTGTCGGTTATCAAAATTGATAACTGACAGTTTTTTTATGCGCGGTCCTTCAGACTGGCGTTTATTAATTCAGTTTTCTAACGATCAGGGGCACTCACTGGAATAATCCCTTTCAACTGACAGGGAATGAGAAAAAAACGGACTCCAGTCAAATTCAACGGTGAAAACTGCATAGCATCTCCGTACACTTGGCCATGTTGAGAGAATAATGTGGAGGCCAATCAGAGTGCTTTTTTTGCCTATTAATGTCCAGATCCTCTCCGCAACCTGAAAACGGGTCCCACAAGACTGTCTCAACCAGTTATACTTGTGTTCCTGTAACGGTTTCTTCGAGTCCACGTAACCTCGAGTTCACCCGCTGTCAACTTAGCCTTCTGTCCGATATTGTTGAATTCGTTTCCTTTGAGAGTCGTCCATGTCCACGCCCGAAAATGTTGACAAGAAGGAAGTTGAGGACGACCTCCATAAAGCGCGTAACCTCATCAAAAAGCTAGCGCAGGAAATCGAGGAGCTTGTACGCTCTCCCATTGATCCTCCGACATTCTTCCGTGAGTTTCTGAAGCGTGTTGTTCAAGCGCTTCATGCTCCTGCTGGTGCGGTTTGGTTGCTAGATGCAAATCGTCAGTTGCAACTTGTGTCGGATCTCAACCTGCGAGAAATTGGCTTTTACGATAACCCGGGAAGCTTACAGAAAAATCATCAGTTACTCGCGCAAAATATCTCCACAGGAGAAGCGGTCATTCATCGGCCGGGCAATCCAGAATTTCCATTGCCTACCGAACATATCGTCATTCTTGCTTCGATTCAGCGAGACGGAGAATGCGTCGGTGTGTTGGAAATCTTTCAACGTGCCGATGCGACGTCAGGCTCTCATAGCGGAATGTTGCAGTTTGTCGAACATCTTGCGGGACTGGCTTCCAAATATCTGAGCAAAGCTTCTTCTGCTGCTGAAACGGAAACACCTGCGGGACCAGTTCAGGAAACCTACGATCAGTTTTTGAATGATTTGCATCGGTCTCTTGATTTGAAGCAAGTCACCGCCACCGCTGCGAACGATTCCCGCCGCTTGATGAATTGCGACCGGGTTGCTGTCTGCGTCAAGCGGGGCCGCAAAGTCATCGTGCAAGCGATCAGCGGGCAAGACAAAGTCAATCACAGGGCAAACCTTGTACGCAGTTTGCGTAAACTGGCTACGGCCGTCATGGAAAGTCGAGAACCCTTTGCTTTTTATGGCAAGGCTGACGAACTTCCTCCCCAACTGGAAAAACTACTCACTGATTATTTGCAAGAGAGTGAATCCCGGATGCTGCTCATCCTGCCTCTCTTGAAACCTGATAAATTGGTTCGTGATGAAGATGAAATTTCGGGCAAGGTTCGCAGGCAGGACAAATTACAACCTCTGATTGGTTGCTTAATCATCGAACAAATCAACGAAAGTGAACCTCGCCCGGGTGTCAAACATTACGCCCAGTTACTCGATTATCATGTCGCCATCGCGCTCAATAACTCGCTTGAGCATCATCGAATCTTTCTCTTACCCGTTTGGAATTTTCTGGGCGGTATTCAAGAATGGTTCAAGGGACGTAAGCTGGCCAAGACGGTTGCGATACTCGCCGGGATTGCGGTCGTCGGGTGTGCACTCGCCTTTATTCCTTGGGATTACCGGGTTGAAGGAGAAGGCCGGTTGATGCCCATTGATCGCCGCACCATTTTCGCTACGGCCAATGCCGAGGTCGAAAAAGTCCATGTGGAAGGGGGCATGCTCGTCAATCGTGGGGATGTCCTGCTTGAGCTGCGCGATAAAGAACTGGAAATAACGATCCAGAAAACGAGAAAAGAATATGACTCCAAAGTGACGCAGAAACTGTCTCTCATTCAGCAACGTAATAATGTCGGTGATAGCGGGTTATCGAGTGAAGAACAGGTGAAGCGGGAGATTGAACTCGATGGCGAAATCGAGGCAGCTGAAGTTCAAATTCAGGGATTTAAGGAGCAGATCGGGTTATTAGAGCAATCTCATGAGGAACTAAAGATTCGTTCTCCCATTACTGGAAGAGTCACCACCCATCAGGTCGAACAATTACTGTTGAACCGCCCTGTCAGTTGGGGCGAATCCTTAATTGAAGTGATGAACGAAGAAGGTCCCTGGCATCTCGAACTCGAAGTGGACGAAGATCGGTACGGACATATTGCCCAAGCCCAGAAAGCAACGAATACGGAGGCATTGCCGGTCGAGTTCATCCTCGCCATTTCTCCTGAAGTCACTTATGAGGGCACTCTCGAAAAAATTTCAACCCGGGCGAACACCTCGAAGGAAAACACGAATATCCTGCAGGTGGATATTGCGATCGAAGAAGAAAAACTGCCGAACTTGCGAATCGGATCTGAAGTCCGGGCCAAGATCAATTGCGGTAAAAAAAGCCTCGGTTATGTGCTCTTTGGCGATGTGATCGAGTTTCTGCGAAAGTATCTCTGGCTGTAAAAAACTCAAATGCAGCTCGGAGGAGAAGATGCCTACTCGGTCAGTTCCAGATAAGGGTCGATGCCCATCTGGAGATACATCCGGTTCCGTTGCTGCTCATGTTTGAGTAGTTGCTTCCGATTCTTCCGGTGCATCTTCTGGATTTTTTTCTGGGCCGATTTGAACAACCGCTGCATATTAGCTGAAAGCTCTGCCTTGCTCGATTTTTGGGCTTTCTTTTTAAGCCGATCCTGTTCGGTACTGGGCAAAGAGCGAAACAGCTCATCCTCCCAGGAGAGGAAAAACTGGTACGAACCAGGATCCCCTTGTCGGGCTGCCCGTCCGATCAATTGCCGATCGATTCGGTCGGAAGTATGCATTTCGGTAGCGATGACATGCAGTCCCCCCGCTTCACGAACATTGTTCTCGAGTAAAATGTCTGTTCCGCGACCCGCCATATTGGTGG